>JAJXVM010000189.1 GCA_021782135.1 Myxococcales bacterium
GCTTCACGTCGGTCTGGTAGAAGACCGCCACCGCCTCGTCGTCCACCGCGCCGCACGCCAGGGCCGCGGTCTCCACGAACCAGCGCCGCCAGCCCTCCAGCCCGAGCTCCGGCAGCTCCGAGTGGTCGGGGAGCGAGGTGACCACCGCGTGGCCGGCGGGGAGCCGGCCGCGCGCGAGGAAGGCCACCCCGTCCCCGCAGGAAACCTGCCGCTGATCGGTCATGAGGCCTCCCTGTCGGCCCGCCGGCCGGCGGGCCCTGACGCCGTGTCCCGGGAAGGACGAAGCCCCGGTCGCCGGGTGGCGGCCGGGGCTCGTCGAGCGGCGAACCGGGTGGCGGAGGGCGTTACTTCTCCTCGCCCTCGTCGCCCGCGCCGAGCAGCGCGCCCAGGCTCGGGCCGCCCTGGCGAGAGCCGAGGGCGCGCAGCGAGTCGAGGTGGTGCAGCAGCAGCGAGCGGTTGTCGCCCACGTTGAGGTTCTGCATCTCGAGGGCGCCGATGCGGTCCTCGGGCGTGAACGCCGGCTCCTCGACGCGCTCCATGGAGAGCTTCTCGGGCGCGTAGCTCATGTACTGGGCCCGGGTCTGGAGGATGGTCCAGTCGTCCCCGCGCCGCAGCTCCACCCGGACCGAGCCGGTGACCGACGGCGCCACCCAGCGGGTGAGGGCGTCGCGCAGCATCATCGCCTCCGGGTCGAACCACTTGCCCTCGTAGAGCAGCCGGCCCAGCCGGCGGCCGAGGCTGAAGTAGAGGTCGAGCGTGTTCTCGTTGTGGATGGCCGAGAGCAGCCGCTCGTAGGCGAGGTGCAGCAGCGCCATGCCCGGGGCCTCGTAGATGCCGCGGCTCTTGGCGTCGATGACCCGGTTCTCGATCTGGTCGCTCATGCCGAGGCCGTGGCGGCCGCCGACGGCGTTGGCCTCGAGGAACAGCTCGTAGGGGGAGCCGTAGCGCTGGCCGTTCAGCTCGACCGGCATGCCCTGCTCGAAGGTGACCGAGACCTCCTCGGCGGCGACCGCCACCTCGGGCTTCCAGTGCGCCACGCCCATGATCGGCTCGACGATGCGCATGCTCGAGTCGAGCCGCTCCAGGTCCTTCGCCTCGTGGGTGGCGCCGAGCACGTTGGCGTCGGTGGAGTAGGCCTTCTCGGTGCCCATCTTGTAGGGCAGGCCGCGCCGCTCCAGGTACTCGCTCATCTCCTTGCGGCCGCCGAAGGCGGTGACGAAGGCCTGGTCGAGCCACGGCTTGTAGATCTTGAGGTCGGGGTCGACCAGGATGCCGTAGCGGTAGAACCGCTGGATGTCGTTGCCCTTGTGCGTCGAGCCGTCGCCGAAGACGTGGACGCCGTCCTCGCGCATGGCGCGGACGATGGCGGTGGTGGTGACCGCGCGGCCGAGCGGCGTGGTGTTGAAGTACTTCTTGCTGCCGGAGGAGAGGTGGAACGCGCCGCACTGGATGGCGGCGAGCCCCTCCCGGACCATGGCGTCGCGGCAGTCGACCAGGCGCGCCTTCACCGCGCCGTGCTGGAGCGCGATGGGCGGGATGTCGGCCGGGTTCTTCTCGTCCGGCTGGGCGAGGTCGGCGGTGTAGGCGTGGACCGCCATGCCCTGCTCGGACAGCCAGGCCACGGCGCAGCGGGTGTCGAGGCCGCCGCTGAAGGCGATGCCGAGCGCGGTCCCCTGGGGCGGAAGCGACTTGTAGATGCGGCTCATGGCGGGCTCGTACCAGAAAAACGCGCCGCGTTCCAGCCTCGCCCGCCGGCCCGGTCACACCTCGAAGCACTCGGCCGAGATCACCTCGTCGCTACGGGCCCGGATGCGCTCCAGCAACCCCGCCGCGGGGACGTCGTCGAGGGCGATGACACAGCTCGCCGCCAGCGCCTCGTCGAAGACGGTGTTCTCGATCTGCTGGGCGTTGATGCCGGCGTTGCGGATCTCGTCGAGCACGTTCGCGAGCACCCCCACCTTGTCGAGGTGCCGCACCACCAGGCGGGCCCGCGCCGGGGTGCGCTTCGCCACGTTGACGCAGTTGGGCACCGCCCCGCTGCGGACGAAGGCGGCCACGATCCGGACCGTCTCCCGGGCGATGGCGTCCTGGGCCTGCTCGGTGGAGGCGCCGATGTGATGGGTCCCGTAGACCCCGGGGAGCCGCGCGAGCTCGCCGCGGAACTCGCCGCGCCCGGCCTCCGGCTCCCCGGCGTGGACGTCGGCGCCCACCCGCAGGCGGCCGGCCCGCGCCAGCTCGAGCAGGGCCGCCTGGTCCACCACCTCGGCGCGCGCGGTGTTGACGAGCAGCGCCCCGGCCGGCAGCGCCTCCAGCACCGCCCGCGAGACGAGCCCGCGGGTCTCCGGCGACAGCGCGAGGTGGATCGAGAGCGCGTCGCTCTCGCGCGCCAGCGAGAGCAGGTCGGGCGCGCGCTCCACCCCGAGCGCCCGGGCCCGGGCGTCGTCGAGCGAGCGCGACCAGGCGAGCACCCGCATGCCGAAGGCGCGCGCCCGGGCGGCGACCTCCCGGCCGATGGTGCCCAGCCCGGCGATGCCCAGCGTCCGGCCGAGGAGCCCGCGGGCCGCGGAGAAGCCCTTCTTGTCCCAGCGCCCCTCCCGCAGGGCCGCCACGTTGTCCGGGATGCGGCGGTCGAGCGACAGCAGCAGCCCGAAGGCCAGCTCCGCCACCGCCACGGCGTTCTGGCCCGGGCAGTTGGACACGTAGACGCCGCGGCGCGAGGCGGCGGCGACGTCGATGGTGTTCACGCCGGCGCCGGCGCGGACCACGAGCGAGAGCGCCGTCGCGCGCTCGAACACCTCCGCCGTGACCTGCTTGCTCCGGACCACCAGCACCGCGGCATCGGCGACCGCCTCCGGCAGCGCGGCCGCCGTGAGCTCGGGCTGGTGATCGACGGCGAGCCCGAGCGCCCGCAGGTCGGCGATCCGGTCCTTCGGAAACGCATCGGCGATGAGGACTTTCATGGGTTCCCTCGATCGCGCGGGCCGGCGGCGCCTACGCGTAGCTCTTGACCACGTACTCGTCGAGCGTCCGCTCGAAGTCGGGCTCGAAGCCGCCGCGGTACACCATGGCGCTGGCGAGCTCGGCCGCCAGGATGGCCGAGCGGTACTTGGCGGGGAGCCGGTCGAGGCGCGAGCGGAACCTGGGGTGCTCGCGGACGAGCCTGGGCAGGTGCGCCAGGAGCACCCGGCGGTAGTGGGCCGAGAGGCAGAGCCCCGGGCGCGCCTGGAAGAACTGGAAGAGGCGCGCCTTGTGGGCGTTGATCTCGAGGCTCAGGGCGTTCGAGATGGCGGTGTAGGAGCGCTGCCCCTTCGCCTCCCGGTGGCGCCGGAAGATGAGGTTCGCCTCGTCGGCGGCGCGCCGCTCGAGGATCTCGAGCACGTCCCGGACGTACTCCTCCTTGTGGGCCAGGAACTCCTTCTCGCTCAGCAGCAGGTTCCCGATGATCTCGTAGGACGAGGTGATGACCCCGCACTTGTTGGCCGAGGCGTCGCGCAGCAGCACCACCCCGGCCTCCTGCAGCTTGTCGCGGGCCTCGGGGGTGATGAAGGAGTTGGCGCCCTCGACGATCACCCGCGCGGTGGGGGTGCCGTCGGCGGCGAAGAAGCGTCGCCAGTTGGCGGCGTCCACCGTCTCCGGCCGGCCGCCCGCCGGGATGAAGAGGTCGGCCGGAACGGTGAAGACGAGCTCGCCGTACTCCTTGTAGAACTCGTCCACCGTCACCCAGCTCTCGGAGAGGCCCGACGGGGTCCGCTCGACGCGCCGGAAGAGCTCGCGGAGCCCCTCCGTCCGCCGGACGTTCCGGAAGAGCAGGAACCCGCCCGGCGACAGCGCCTCGGGGTCGAAGGCGTCGGCGTCGGCGCGCAGCACGATGCGCGCGAGCGCGGCCCGATCGAGCCCCCGCGGGTCGTAGAGGGCCCCGGTGCCGTCCACCACGAGCCGCAGCTGCACCGCCGGGCAGCGCTCGAGCAGCAGCCGGATGGCGTTCCCGGCCACGTCGCCGTTGGGGCCGCCGGTCAGCTTCACGCGGAAGGGGTCCTTGCGGATGTCGATGCCCTTCTCCCGCATGGCGATCTCGGCGAAGGTGACCACGCCGGTGGAGGTCACCCCGTACTGCTTGTGGTTGATGCCCACCCGCTTGCTCGAGATGATCCCCGTGCCGAGCAGGTAGCCGCGGCGCGCCGAGGTGGCGGCGATGGCCTCGATCATCGCGTCGTGCAGGTTCTCGTCGGGCCCGAGCTCGATGGGCTCGTCCTCGCCGTAATGGTCCACCACCCGCGGATCGGCGGCCTTGCCGTCCCGGGTGACGAACAGGTCCAGGAAGGCGTTCAGGAAGGCGGCCTGCAGCTCGTGGAGCCGCTGCCCCTCGCGCTCGGTCGCCTGCTGGGGCGGGATCCGGAGCACCACCACCATCTTCGAGCCGCCCTCGTAGATGTCCTTGTTCTTGAGGTGCTGGGTGTGGGCGAGGACGTAGGTCTCGCGGAAGAGCGTGTTGGCGACGGTGACGTAGTCGTCGCGGGTCTCGGCGAAGATGGTGCGCCAGCCGCCCCGGGCGATGTCGGAGAAGCCGACGTGGTACCCGAGGCCGGTCCGGCCGTAGAAGAAGGTCACCCGGAACGGCCGCTCGGGCGGCAGGTCGCCGGTGAACTCCGGCCCCAGGTCCTCGAGGTAGGCGGGGTCGAGGCGGAAGGCCAGCGCCTGCTTCTCCGGGACGAAGAAGTTGGTCTTGAGCGTGCGCTGGATGAAGACCAGCGCGGTCTGGAACACCGCGCGCCGGAACTCGTCGAGCATGCGGTGGCCGGTGTTGTAGGAGGCCACCTCGCGCTGCAGCTCGGCGAGGAGCGCCGGGTAGCGCGCGGCGCGGTCGGTCACCTCGGGGTCGAAGCGGGCCTCGAAGAGCCGGACCAGCCGCAGCGCGATCTCGGGCTGCGAGTGGAAGGCGCGGATCACGTCCTCGAAGGTGAAGCGGTGCGGCTGGGCGTGGGCGCAGTTGGTGTGGCAGAAGCCGACGAAGGCGTTGACGAGCGAGCCCTCCTCGCCGGTCATGACCCCGGGGAGCACCAGGTCGCGGTAGGTGGCCGAGTCGATGTTCAGGATCTGGGTGTTGTAGAGCTGCCGGCGCAGCCGCCGGAACAGCTCGGACTCGGCGGCGAGGCGCTCGCCCTTGCGGTGGGCGACGTAGAAGGAGCCCAGGAACCAGGTCTGCTTCCCCGCGCGGACGGCCAGGGTCAGCGAGCGGCGCACCCCCAGGTCGAGCGCGTGGAACACCTCCATCACCTGCATCAGGTAGCCCTGCTGCGGCGGGTTGGAGACGGCGAAGAGCACGTTGCGCTCGGCCGCTCCCTCCGGGTCCTCCGGCTCCTCCGCGTGGAGGACGACCCCGCCCCGGGCCTGGCACTGCTGGTGGAGCCAGAGGAGCTGGGCCACCGTGCGCGGCGGCGCGTGGCGCACGTAGGGCTCGTGCTCGAGCCAGAGGCTGTCCAGGACCGCG
The DNA here is from genome assembly GCA_021782135.1 of Myxococcales bacterium. Lineage (GTDB taxonomy): Bacteria > Myxococcota > Myxococcia > Myxococcales > Anaeromyxobacteraceae > Anaeromyxobacter_B. The sequence goes on from JAJXVM010000189.1 coordinate 5,489, forward strand.
TCGAGGTCCTTGGGCCGGAGGTCCGGCGAGCGCTCGCGGAGCGCGGCGTGCACCTCCCGGCGGAGCCGCTCCGGCAGCGGCTCCGGGACCCCGGCGGCGGCGTGGCAGCCCCCGCCGGCGAACTCGTAGCGCTGGATCTCGAGCGGCAGCTCGGTCCCGGGGGCCGGCGCGACGGAGTGGAACATCTCCGCGCAGGAGAGCTCCCGGTCGCGCAGGTGGCGCAGGGTGTCGAAGATCGATCCCGGGGTGTCGAGCCGCGCCAGGATCAGCTCCGAGGCCCGGTCGGCCAGGATGAGCTGCCGATCGCGCGAGAGCCGGAGCAGCCCGGCCGCCAGCGCCGCGACCGCCTCCCCGTCCTCCCGCAGGGGACCGGAGAAGAGGTCGGGCACCTGCGCGTGCAGCCAGCGCAGGTTCTCGTGCGCCGCCGGGCCGAGCCGCCGGACCGCCGCGGCCACCGTGGGTCCGGCGGGGTGCTCCTGAAGTTCACTCGAGGTGGACAGCGCGCCGCCGGCGGAGTGGGCCATGGCCTGTTCCTAACCCACCGGCCGGGACCTCCGGACGGGCAGGGAGGGGGGACCCCATCCGGGGGCCGGGCGGTGGGAGGGGGAGCGACAGCGCCACCCCTCCCTCCCCTCCCCGCGCGATCACCGCTGCGCGGTCTTGGGCTGCTCCTTCACCGCCTCGAGGTCGAGCGAGATGGCCACCTCGTCGCCCACCGCCGGTCCGGCCTCGACCACCTTGTTCCAGGCGAGGCCGAAGTCCTTGCGGTTGATCCGGGTCGTGGCCGCGAAGCCCCGGCGGGTCTCGCCGAACATCCCCTTCACCGCGGGCGTGGTCTCGACGGCGAGCACCACCGGGCGGGTGACGCCGTGCAGGGTGAGGTTCCCGGTCACCTCGAGGGTGTGCGGGCCGGTCCGCCGCACCTGGGTGGAGCGGAAGGTCATCTGCGGATACTTCGCGGCGTCGAAGAAGTCGGGCGACTTCAGGTGCGCGTCGCGGTCGGCCACCTTGGTGCTGACGCTGTTCACGTCGATGGTGGCCTCGACGCTCGACCTCGACAGGTCGGCCTCGTCGAGGAGCACCTTGCCGGAGTATCGCGAGAACTCGCCGCGGACGTTGGAGATGACCAGGTGCTTCACCGCGAAGCCGACCTGGGAGTGGGTGGGGTCGATGGCCCAGGTCGTGGGCGCGGCGAGCGCGAGGGCCGGGGCGAGGATGGCGAGGGACGCGAGGAGCTTCTTCATGGGATCGCTCTTAGATCGGA
>JAJXVM010000190.1 GCA_021782135.1 Myxococcales bacterium
GCGCGCCGGCCGGGCGCTGACCGATCCCAGGGGCAGGATGGTGCTGCTCGTGGACGACGGCTCGGCGAACGCCTCCCGCGCCGCCGTCGCGGCCAGGCTGGTGCGCGCGCGCGGCGCGGAGCGGCTCGCGCTCGGCCTGCCGGTGGTGGCCCCGGCGGCGCGCGAGGCCCTCGCGGCGGAGTGCGACGAGCTCGTCTGGATCGACTCGCCGCCCGACTTCCTGTCGGTGGGCTACTGGTACGCCCGCTGCGCCAACCCGGGCGACGCCGAGCTCTGCGGCCTGCTCGCGCGCTGCCGGGCCCGCGAGGCGGCGATGCGGTTCGAGGAGCGGCGGCTCCAGGAGAGGCGGCTCGCCGGCGGCGCCGCGGGCTAGGCGACCGCGGCCGGCGCCGGGCCCAGGAGCACCCGCAGGTCTTCCACCCGGAAAGGCTTCTCGAGCGCGGCGATCTCCGGGTGCTTGCCGAGGATCTCGGCGAGGAGGTCGGGGTCGACCGCGGTGGCGATCACCCCGGCGCGCGAGCTGACCAGCTCCGCCACCAGCTCGGCGGCGCCGGGCAGCCGCAGGTCCACCACCGACCAGGCGAACTCGCCGCCCGCGAGCTCGCGCCGGGCCGCCTCCACGCTGCCGGCGTCGGCCACCTGGTGGCCGTCGAGCCGCAGGGCGATGGCGAGCGCCTGCCGGAAGTTGTGGTCGCCATCGACGAGGAGCAGCGGCGTCATTTGCGCTGGCCAAAAAAAATGAAGTGCAATGCGCGGCGGGAGTGGTGGGGGGGTCCTACTCCGACCTGCTGCATTGCACTTCTGGCGGATGGAAAAGCAAGGGCGATGCCAGCGGGCGTCGGGCCGAGCCGGCGGCGCGGAACTGGCCTTGTTTCAGGCGCTTCCCCATCTCGGGCTGGGCTGGGGCGAGGGCGGCGGCCAACGCGAGGGGCGCCGACTTTTCAGAGTTGTCTTTCATCCCTGCAAGTGGCTTTCAGGAATGAAATCCGCGCTATCCCTCGGAGGTGTCAGGCGGCCGGCGGCTCGCCCGCTCGCGAGGAGATCCCGAGCCGCTTCATCTTGCGCCAGAGAGTGGTCGCCGAGATCCCGAGCTCCCGCGCGACGCGGCTCAGGTCCCCTTCGAGCCGGGCGACGGCCCTCTCGATCGCCGCCCGCTCCGCCTCGTCCACCACCTCCGCCAGCGTGCGCACGTTCGCCGACGCACCGGGTACGGTCGCGTGGCGCACCGGCTCGAGGTGGATGTCGCCGGCCCGGATCTCCGGGGCGGTGGAGAGCGCGGCGGCCTGCTCGATCATGTTCTCGAGCTCCCGGACGTTGCCGGGCCAGTCGTGGGACATGAGCCGCTCGACCGCCTCGGCGGTGAGCGACTTGCGGTCCCCGCCGCGCCGGTTGTGGCCCTCCAGGAAGTGGGCGGCGAGGAGCGGGATGTCCTCCCGGCGCTCGCGCAGGGGCGGGAGGCGCAGCGGCACCACGTTGAGGCGGTAGAAGAGGTCCTCGCGGAACCGCTTCTCCGCGATCGCCCGGCGCAGGTCCTGGTTGGTGGCGGCGATCACCCGCACGTCCACCTGGATGGCGGTGGACTCGCCGACCCGGCGGATCTCCCCCTCCTGCAGGGCCCGCAGCAGCCGCGCCTGGAACCCGGGCGCGGTCTCGCCGATCTCGTCGATGAAGAGCGTCCCGCCGGAGGCCTCCTCGAAGAGGCCGCGGCGCGCCCGGGTGGCCCCGGTGAACGAGCCCTTGGCGTGGCCGAAGAGCTCGGACTCGAGCAGGGTCTCGGTGATGGCGGCGCAGTTGACCGGGACGAAGGGCTTGTCGCTGCGCCGGCTGCCGGCGTGGAGGGCGCGGGCGATGAGCTCCTTGCCGGTGCCGGACTCGCCGGTGATGAGGACGGTGGCGTCGGAGTGGGCCACGCGCACCACGCGCTCGAGGAGGTCGCGCAGCGCCGCCGAGCGGCCCACGATGTGCTCGAGGCCGTAGCGCTCGCGGAACTCGCCGGTGAGCAGCGTCATCTCGCTCAGGAGCCGCCGCTTCTCGGCCGCCTTGGAGATGCGCACCAGCAGCTCGGGCTCCTGGAACGGCTTCGCGAGGTAGTCGTAGGCGCCCTGCCGGATCGCCTCCACCGCCGAGTCGATGGTGCCGTACGCCGTCATCACGATGACCTGGGTGCCCGGCGACGCCTCGGAGGCCGCGCGCAGCACCTCCATGCCGTCGGGCGGGCCCATCCGCAGGTCGGTCAGGATCACGTCGAAGGTCTCCGCCCCGACGCGCTGGATCGCCGCCGCGCCGTCCTCGGCCTCGGAGACCTCGTAGCCCGCCGCCCGCAACATGAGGGCGGTGGTGGTGCGCATGTTTTTCTGGTCGTCGACCACCAGGACCTTGGACCCGTTCTTCATCCGATGCTTCCCCCGTCGCCGCCGGCCGGGGGCGGGGGCGGCGCCGCCGGCAGCTTGATGCGGAAGGTGGTGCCGCGCCCCGGCTCGCTCTCCACCGCGATCTCGGCGTGGTGCTCGTCCACGATCCGCTTCACCACCGCCAGCCCGATGCCGGTGCCGGTGGCCTTGGTCGTGAAGAACGGCTCGAAGATGCGGTGGCGCACCTCTGGCGCGATCCCCGGCCCGGCGTCGCTCACCGCGATCTCGACGCCGTCCCCCGGCGTCCGCTTCACCCGGACCCGCAGGGTCCCCCCCTGCGGCATGGCCTGGGCGCCGTTGAGCGCCAGGTTCACCAGCGCCTGCCGGAGGAGGCGCGCGTCCACCGCCACCGGCGGCAGCCCCGGCTCGGCGGACACCTCGACGTGCAGCCCCTGGCCCCGTTGGGCGAGCGCGCTCATGACCGCCTCGTCCACCACCCGCTCGATCCGCTCCGCTCGCAGCACCGGGACCTGCGGCCGGGCGAAGTCGAGCAGGTCGCCGACCATGCGGTTCAGCCGGTCGGCCTCCTCCCCGACGATGTCGAGGAGCAGCTTGGCGTCCCCCTCGGGCCGCAGCAGGCGCTTGAGGGAGCCGAGCGAGTTGAAGATGACGCCGAGCGGGTTGCGGACCTCGTGGGCCACCACCGCCGAGAGCTCTCCCAGGGCCGCCAGCCGCTCGCGGTGAACGAGCTGCGCCTGGGCGCGGGCCAGGTCGGCGTAGCTGCGGCGCAGATCGGCGTAGAGCCGGGCGTTCTCCACCGCCACCGCGAGCTGGTTGGCGATGGCGCTCGCCCGCTCGGCCTCCGGCTGGGTGAAGTGGCGGGGGCCGCGCGCCTCCACCATGACGGCGCTGCCGATGGCGCGCCCCCGCACGGTCAAGGGCACCGCCAGGTAGGCCCGGCCCTTCGAGAGCTCCCGGAAGCGCGGATCGACCCGCGGGTCGGAGGCGCCGTCCTCCACCAGGAGCGGCCGCTGGTGCAGGAAGACCCAGGGAGCGACCCCGGGCTGGTCGAGCGGCTGGGTGCGCCCGAGGAGCTCCGGGGCGCCGGCCACCGCGCGGACCTCCAGGCGCGCCCCGGAGGCGTCGGGCAGCAGCACCATGGCGTCGGTCGCGTCCACGATGCGCGCCAGGTTGCGCACCCCGGCCTCGAGCACCGCGTCGAGGTCGAGGGTGGAGGCGAGCGAGCGGCCCACCTCCAGGACCATCCCGAGCTCCTCGCCGCGCTGCCGCTCCTGCGCGTACAGCTCCGCGTTCTCGAGCCCCATGGCCGCCTCGCCCGCCAGGGCGTAGGCCAGCGAGATCTCCTCGTCGGTGAAGGCCCGGCCCAGCTCGTCCGAGACCACCACCACGCCGCGCGTGGAGCGGCGGGAGGTGAGCGGCAGCACGAGCATCGCCATGGGCGGGTGGCGGGTCCCTCGCAGCGAGCTGCGCGGGTCGGTGGCGGTGTCGGCGCAGACCACCGGCTCCTGCGTCCGCAGCGCCTCGGCGGCCAGCCCGCCCTGGTGCAGCGGGATGTCCAGCCCGGCCGGCGGGAGGGGCTGCCCGTGCGCGGCGACGCCGCGGAGCTTCTGCGCCTGCTCGTCCACGAGGAACACCACGGTGGCGCGCGCCGACAGCGCCTGGGTCAGCCGCCGGCAGGCCGCCTCGAGCAGCGGCAGGGGATCGCCGAGCGGCGAGCCGAAGACCTCGAGCGCGAGCGCGTTCACCGCCTCGAGGTCGCTGGCCCGCCGGCGCGTGTCCTCGAAGAGGCGGGCGTTCTCCACCGCGACCGCCAGCTGGGCGCCGACCGCCGAGAGGAGCTGGATCTCCTCCGGGGCGAAGGGCCGCGGCTGGCGCCGCGCCAGCAGGAAGGCGCCGAGGGCGCGGTCCTTCACCTGGAGCGGCAGCGCCACCTCCGCCTCGATCCCGTCCTTCTCCCGGAAGAACCGCGAGAGCGCGTCCCCCCGGGCGGTGTCCGGGACGTGGACCGGCGCGAGCCGGGTCACCGCCAGCCCGAGCGGCGCCGCGGTGAGCGCGACCTGGCGCGAGGCGCGAACCGCCTCCTCGCCGAAGCCGATCACCGCCTTCTGCCGCAGCTCCGATCCCTCGAGCAGGTAGGCCGCGGCGGCGTCGGCCCCGAGCGTCGCCATCATCCGCCGCAGCGCGTTCTCGAAGAGCAGCACCGGGTCCAGGGTGGCGGTGGCGAGGGCGAGGTCGTTGAGCAGGATGAGCTCGGAGACGCGCCCGCGCAGGTCGGACAGGAGCCGCTGGTTCTCCACCGCGCCGGCGAAGTGCGCGCCCATGGCCCGCAGCAGCTCGAGCGGGCACTCCGCCTCCGGCCGGGCGCGCTCGTACCCGGCCTCGAGGACCCCCAGCACCGTGGACCGGATCTTGAGCGGCACCAGCATCCGGGTGGGGAGCCGCGCGCCGGGCGCGTCCCCCTGCGACACCGCGGCGACCCCGGACGCGGCGACCTCGCCGATCGCCGTGCCCCGGAGCGGCAGCCGCCGCGGCGAGGCGCCGCCCACCTCGAAGGCCAGCTCCGCCTCCTCCGACGCCGGCGCCGCCAGCCACAGCGCCAGCCCCTGGCAGTCGAGGGCGCGCCGGACCACCTCGGCGGCGGCCGAGAGGAAGGCCGGCAGGTCCTGGACGCGCCCGCCCAGCTCGGCGAGGGCGTTGAGCGCGGCCAGCTCGGCGTTCCGCTGGGAGAGGTCGGAGATGGTGACGCCGGCGTCGAGCGCCGCCGACACCTGCGCGCCGAAGAGCCGGAACGCGGCGAGGTCGCGCGTCCGCAACCAGCCGCTCATCACGTGCAGCAGGAAGCGCGGCTGGCCCTCCTGCTCGATCCGCAGGCTGATCCCGTTGCCGAGCCCGAGCCGCTCGGCGAGCGCGCGCGCCCGCGGGCCCAGCTCCGGGCCGAGGAGCTCCTCCGTCTCGGCCGGGACGTCCGCGACGAAGGCGACCCCGTCGCGCCAGGCGGCCCGGGTGGCGGTGCTCCAGCGGGCGCGCAGGCCGGCGAGCCCGCGGCCGATCTCGGACTCGGCCTCGGCGCGGAGTCGCGGGTCGGCCAGGCTCCACTCCACCCGGAGCGCGTCGCCCTCGGGGACGAGCAGCGCCGACTGCACGCCGATGCGCTCGAGCCCCCAGCGCAGCAGGTCGAAGAGCGCGGGGGCGCTCCGCTCCCGCTGGATCTCGGCGCCGAGGCGCGCCAGCTCGATGAGCCGGTCGCGGTCGGAGCAGGCCCCGGAGAGATCGCGGAGCTGCGCCACCAGCTCCGGGCCGTCCCGGGTGACGAAGACCTCGACCGACAGCCGGGTGCCGTCCTTGCGGACCACCTCGCTCTCGAACTCGGCCGGGGTGGCGGCCCCGCGGAGGCGCCGGTCGTGCCGCTCCAGCGAGCCCGCCCGCCGCTCGGGCGCCAGGAACTCCTCGTAGGGCCGGCCGAGCACCTCCCCCTCCGCGAAGCCGAGGAGGCGGAGCGCGGCGGCGCTGGCGTAGCGGATCCGGCCGTCCCGGATGACGAGGGTGCCGAGCGGCGCCGAGTCGAGGATGCGCTTCACGCGTGCCCCTCCCCGCGCAGGACGCGCTTCTCGCCGACCCGCAGCGTCACCTTCTCCCGGTCGAAGTACTCCGCGAGCGGGATGACGTACTTGCGCGTGGCGCCCACCAGCTCCTTGAACTCGGGGGTGGCGATCTCCTTGCGGGCCCGCAGGAAGGCGACGAGCTTCTCGCGCAGCCCGGCCACCGCCGCGGCGTCGAACCAGAGCTCGGCCGACACCCGCACCACCGCTCCCTCGGCGAGGAGCAGCTTCAGCACCGCGGTCACGTCCGCCGGGGGCGCGCCGAGCAGCCCCGGCAGCTCGGCCAGCCAGGGCGGGGTGAGGCCGCCCTTCGCGAGCGCCGCCGCCACCCGGGCCTTGAGCGCGCCCCCGGCCGAGGCGCCGCCGGCGGCGCGGTGCTCCGGCGACCGCACCAGGTCCCCCTCGACCGCGAGGAGCTTCCGCTCGGCGAGCTGCGAGAGCAGCCGCTGGAAGAGCCGCGGATCGGTGATCGGCGGCAGCCGCCCGCGCAGCTCCTCGCGGCCGACCCCGGCGGCGAGCGGGTGCGCCTGGTGGAAGGCCCGGACCGCCGCGAGGAGCCGCTGGGAGAGCTGCTCCGCGACGCTGCCCGCCACCCAGACGCGGTGCTCCTTGTCGAAGAGCAGGGCGGCGCCCCGCGCGCCCAGGCGCGGCAGCGCGGCGGCGAGCGCCTTCTGCGGCAGGGCGCTGCGGCCGGGGAGGGCGACCTCCGAGAGCCCCGCCGGACCGGCCATGGCGA
>JAJXVM010000191.1 GCA_021782135.1 Myxococcales bacterium
CCGACTGCTTGTCGGTCCAGGAGCGGGAGGTGGCGATGCGGAGGTTGGCGACCGCCTGGCCGCCGGCGGTGTAGCGGACCTCCGGATCCTTGCCGAGGTTGCCGACGAGGATGACCTTGTTCACCATGTGTAAACTCCTTCGCGTGCGTGGCCGGCGAGGACCGCCGGCGTCGTTCCAGCGAGGGAGGACCCTAGCAGCGGGGCCTGACAGGCCTGCCGGGAGGGCGCGCCGCCGCCACGCCGGATCGGCCGGGCCGGACGCAAGGGACCGCCCCCGCTGCGGAAACGGACGAAGGTGGAGCTGGGCGGGTGGCGCGCCCCTCGTCCGAGCGCAGCGTCACGGCCCGGGAGAGGGCCAGCGGCGTGTGGGCGGCGCGGCCTCGACGTCCGCGCTGGCCGGCTCGGCGTGGACGACGACGTCGATCCTCGCGATCGCCAGCCGGACGGCGTCCTCGGCGGTGTGGGCGATCTCGTGCGCCCGGTCGATGGTCAGCCCGCGCTCCACCTCCAGGACGACGTCCGCGAAGGTGGCGGGGCCCGACCGCCGGACGCGGACCTGCGAGACCTTCACGACGTTCCGGACCGCGGCGGCGTGGGTCACCCGCTCCAGGAGGCCGTCGGGCGCGGCGTCGAGGAGGTCGTCCACTGCCTTGCGTCCCAGGCGGAGGCTCACCAGCACGGTGATGGCGGCGACGCCGAGCGCCGCGACGGCGTCGGCGCGGATCAGCCAGGGCAAGGAGAGCCGCTCGGCGAGCCAAACGCCGGCGAGACCGACGATCACGACCGACGAGGACCAGACGTCGGTCGAGAAGTGGAGCCCGTCCGCCTCGAGCGCCTGGCTCCGATGCTTGCGGGCCGCGCGCAGGAGCGCCCGCGACCGCGATACGTCGACGACGATCGAGAGGACCATCACACCGAAGGACCAGGCGGTGACCTTCACGGGGCCTTGGCCGAATGCGAGGCGCTTCGTCGCCTCGTAGGCGATCCAGACGCAGGTTCCGAGCAGGAGCCCCGTCTCGAAGAGCGCCGAGAAGTTCTCGATCTTTCCATGCCCGTAGGGGTGGTTTCGGTCGGCGGGCCGGGCCGAAGCCCGGACGGCCCAGAACGTCACGGCCGCGGCGACGAGGTCGAGGCCGGAGTGGGCCGCCTCGGAGAGGATGCCGATCGAACCGGTCGCGAGCCCGACCGTGATCTTGGTCGCGGTGAGGACCAGGGCCGCGGCGACCGAGCTTCCGGCCACCCAGCTCTTCTCGGCGTCCGCGTCCGCGCCCCGGCTATCTGCGCTTCGCATCGCTCCTCGCGGCGACGCGGTCTTCCTCCAGGTAGACGGCCTGGGCGAGGCGCCGCCCGAGGTGGACATCGGACCGGCCGATGCGGACCGTCACGGGACCGTCGAAGGGCGCCACGCCGCCGAGCACGAGGCGCGCGCCCGGGGCGATGCCCAGGCGGTGCAGGTACTCGATCTCCGCGCTGTCCTCGGCCAGGATCCGCGACACGACTCCGGCCGAGCCGGTCGGGAGCGAGGGCAAGGGCGCGTCGCCGAGCTTGGGCCAGGTCGCGTTTCGGCCCGGGATGGGGCGCCCGTGTGGATCGACGGTAGGGTGACCGAGGAGCGCGTCCAGCTTCTCCTCGAAGAGCTCGTCCACCGCGGGCTGGAGGACCAGGGCGCGGGCGTGGATCTCGTCGAGGTCGAAGCCGATGGTCCGGTGCAGGAAGACCTCGAGCAGCCGATGCCGGCGGACGATTCGCAGCGCGCGGTGGAGCCCGTTCGTCGTGAGCGCCGCGCCACGGTAGGGCTCGAGCTCCACGAACCCCTCCGACGCCAGCTTGCGAAGCATCTGGCTGGCGGCCGCGTCGCTCACTCCCACCTTGGCGGCGAGATCGCCGGTGTCGGCCTGCTGCCCGTGGTCCGTGAGGAGCAGCAGCGCGTGCAGGTAGCGATCCAGGGCGCCTCGGTCCCTCCCCGAGCGCGAGGGACGCGCCGCTTTTCGTGGCATATGACTCTATGTTAAGCGAGGTTCAGGCGACGGCGCAATCGGCGCTCTCGGAGTTCCGGGTGCGCCCGGCCGCCAGGAACGCGCCGAGACCGCCGGCCGCGAGGCCGGCGCGGTGGCCCTCGCCGAGATCGTTCCGCGCGAACCTCCCGGCCGGGATCCCTCGCTGGCCCGGGCGCCGGGCGCGGCCGGGACGAGCGTGGCGGGGAAGCGCGCGCGGGCTCCCCGGAGGAGGGCGCGCAGCCTGGCGGGCGCTCAGTCGAGGAAGCGGTGACGCAGCGCCACCACGTCGCGGTAGGGGAGGACGCCGAGGATCTTCCCGTGCTCGTCCACGACCGGGAGCGCGCGGAAGAGGTACCGGGCGAACAGCTCGGACGCGGCCTTGAGCGTGCTCCCGGGCTTCACGGTGACGACGTTCTTCGACATGATCTCATGGAGGTGGACGCCGTCGTCGGCGAGGAGGAGCGCCTTGCTGTCGACGACGCCGCGGAGCCGGTCCTCGGCGTCGATGACGTAGATGTAGGTCAGCTCCGCCTTGCCTCGGGCCGCCTCCCGGAACTCGAGGCGGGCCCGCGCGACGATCTTCTCCGGGGCGAACCGGAGGAATCCGCTCGTGGAGTAGTCGATCACCCGCTCGTCCTGGCGCTCCAGGATGGCGCGCACCTTGGTCGCCTTGTCCGGGTCGGCGAGGAGGTCGACGAGGCCGGTCGCGTCGGGCCACGGGAGGGCGCTGAGGAGGTCAGCGGCCTGCCCCGGCGTCATCTCGTTGATGAGCTGCGCCACCTTGTTGCGATCGAGCGAGGCGATGAGGTCTCGCTGGGTCTTGGGATCGAGCTCCTCGAGCGTGTCGGAAGCCTGGGCCGTGTCGAGCGCGCCGAAGATCGCGACCCGCTGCTCGTGCCCGAGCCCCTCGAGCACGTCGGCGAGATCGACGGGCGGGAGCTTGGCGAGCTCTTCCTTCACGACCATGAGCTTCACCGAGCCGGTGAAGCTCCCCAGGTTCTCGGGCAGCGGCTCCACCCACTTCCAGGCGACCCGCGCTGCGCCTCTCCCTTCCCTGCCCTCGTGGAAGAGCCGAGCGAGGAGGCCGAGGCCGAGGCGTCGCGCGAGCGCAGCCTGGGAGAGGTCCACGTCCACGGCGAGCAGGCGCCCGCCCGAGAGCCCGAGTCCGACGTCGTAGACCACCTCGAGCTCGCGGTCCTTCTGGTCCAGGACCTTCTTGTCGAGGATGTGGTCCTTGAGCAAGACCGCCCCTGGCGGGTAGGGGCCCGCCCACGTCTCCACGTCGGCCGGAGCGAGGATCACGCGGTCGGCGCGGAAGGTCGCGACCTTCTCCCACGGGACGACGAGCGTCGTTCGCCCGAAGGGGCGCGCGACCCCCACGTGCGTCACCTCCGCGAAGCGGTCGCGATCGACGACCACGAGGTCGTCCACCGTCCCCACCTTCTCGCCCTGCGCCTCGACCGGAACACCGATGACGCGGCTGAGGTCGAAGGTCTCCTCGAACGACGGCCTCTGGTGGAAGTTCGAAGCGGTCATGGCGCCCCTCAGCCCTGCACGGTGACGACGAACTTGTAGAGCATCAGCCCGATCAGGAGGAACAGGTACACGCGGAGCGTGAGCAGGCAGGCGCGCACGAACGGGGTGATCTCGATGGTCGGCTTCGCGTACTTCCGGTTGATCTCGCGGACGCTGCTCGCGAGGCTCCCGAACACGGCGTGGAACAGGTCCATGGTCGCTCTCCGCTAGCCGAAGAGGGTGGGGAAGAGGGTGGAGACGCCGTAAAGCGTCGAGAGCACGATGATCACGGCGACGATCGAGACGTTGGCGACGTTCTGCCAGATCGTGTTCACGAACTCGCCCATCGTCCTCCTGTCGTTCAGCAGCAGGATCAGGAACACGAGCGCGGCGGGAAGGAGGGTGGTGGCGATCACCTGGACGAAGAGCGTGATGAGGACCAGCGGGGCGCCCGGGATGAGCACCACGCAGCCGGCGAGCAGGAGGTCGAAGAAGTAGTAGGCGTAGAACCAGGGCGCCTCCCGAACCTTCGCGTTGAGCGAGTGGGCCCAGCCGAACACCTCGCCGAACGCCCAGGAGCTCGCGAGCGAGATGCAGATGGCCCCCAGGAACCCGGCGTCGAAGAGGCCGATGGCGATGAGCGTCCCCACCCAGCGGCGGGTCGGCATGATCTTCGTCGCCGCCTCGGCGGCGCTCTCGATGGTCTGGCCGGGGAGGAGCTTCGCGGTCACGACGATGAGGAACACCGCGACGACGACCGTGAGGAGCGCGCCGATCGCCGTGTCGATCTTGCCGAACCGGATGTCCTTCTCGGTGAGCCCCTTGTCGACGACCGAGCTCTGCTGGAAGAAGAGCATCCAGGGCGCGATGGTCGTGCCGATGTTGGCCATCAGCAGGAAGAACAGCTCGTTCGTGAACCCGCCCGGCGGCAGGTGGGGGATGAGGGAGTTCCGCAGGATGTCGTGGACGTCCGGCTGCACCAGGAACGCCGCCGGGATGTAGATGAGGTTGCCGAGGCAGAAGACGAGGGCGATCTTCTCCCAGGTCCAGTACCGGCCGGTGAGGATCATCCCTCCCATCAGGATCCAGCAGCCGAGGACGGTGAGCCACGCCGGCACGCCGAAGATCGACATGGCCGCGGTCATCCCGATGAACTCGGTGATCATCGTGAGCCAGTCGGTGATGACGAGGTCGAGGAGCGAGAACCAGCCCCAGAACGACCCGAAGGCGGAGAAGATCGCCTCGGCGTGGCCGCGCTTGGTCACGGCGCCGAGCCGGACGGTCATCTCCTGCACGTAGTAGGCGACCGGACCGAGCAGCACGAGGAACCAGAGGAGGTGGTTCCCGTAGCGCGCGCCCGTGGCGGTGTAGGTGGTGATGCCGCCGGCGTCGTTGTCGGCGACCATCACGATGATGCCGGGGCCGGCGATCACCGCGAAGAGCTTCAGGGCCTTGGCGGTCTTCCGGAATCCGTAGAAGAGCTTGGCGATCGGGTTCATGGGTGCCTCGGCGGCCGCTCACCCGCGGCCGGGAAGCACCGTCGCGCTCAGGCCCTCGGGGCCTGCGGCGCGCAGCGGCGTCCCGGGAGCTCGGCGATCGGCCCGGCTGGCGTGGTGGGACTGGGAGGTTCCATCGCTTCCTCGCGGGCGCTTCGCCCGACGTGCCGCGCGAAGTTAAGCGAACCTAACTTATAGCGCAAGACAAATTCACAGGCGGCCTGATGGGTCTTCATCCCGATGAGCCTCCCGCCGATCGACCTGCGGGAGTCCCTCGACGGCCTGACGGCCATCCTCCGGGAGGAGCTGGAGCAGGACGCGTCGTCCTCGTCCACGAGCGGCTGGAGGAGGGGCAGCTCGAGCTGCCGCCCCTGGACCCGGCCTCGATGGCCGCCGAGTTCGGCGCGACGCAGCTCACGACGCGGCTCGACGGGATCGACTTCGGGCGCGCGCGGCCGCCACCGCTCCATCGCCACCTCCGCGCGAGCCCGGGTTCGCTCGAAGGCGAAGAGGATCCCGGGCGGATGGGCCCCGTCGATCCCCGTTGGTAGGCGATGGGATTCATGCGCCTTCTGAACCGATCGGCGTTCTAGCTGGCGTCCGTCGTCGGCGCGTCCTGCGCCAGCTCGCGGAGGAGGACAGCGAAGCCGTCCTTGTCCACCCGCCGCTCCGCGATGGCAATCATGGCGGCGAACAGCCGTCCCTCGGGGTCGGGGACGAGGACGCCGTTCAGGTCGAGGAAGACGAGCGCGGCGAGGAGGCCGGTGCGCTTGTTCCCGTCCAGGAAGGGCTGGTTCTGCGCGATGTGGAACGCATAGGCTGCGGCCATCGCGAAGAGGTCCTCGTGGACGAAGCCCCCGCCGAAGGTCGCCCTGGGCGTGCCGAGCGCCGAGTCGAGGAGCCCGGCGTCACGGATGCCGGCACCGCCGCCGTACCGCGCGAGCTGCTCCTCGTGGATGAGGAGCACGTCGTCGACGTCCAGGAAGTCCGGGTCAGCCGGCGCGATCACTTCGCGAGCTTCTGGAGCGTGGCGTCGTGGGCGGCCATGGCGCGCTCGACGGCGGCCTTGACCTTCGCCTTTCTCGCCCGGCGGATGGGCACGATGATGAGCTGCTGCCCGTCCGTCTTCATGTCGAGCTCGGTCTCGCGGTCGATGTCGAGGAGCTCCAGGATGGGCTTGTCGATGACGATCCCGAGGCTGTTGCCGATTGCCGAGAGCCGCTTCCGCATGGCGAGTCTCCGTTATGACCAACGTATAACCACCCCGGGTGCCCCGGCAAGGCCTTCCCCAGAACGATGACGTGGTCGAGCGGTTCGCGGGTCGAGTCCCGTGTTCCGTGTGAATCGCAGGTCTCGTGAAATCCCGTGGATTGTTCCCGCCGCCTTGGCGACGGCGACGTCCTTCGACTGCAGCAGGGACTTGTCCAGGCAGCTTCCCGTGGACGAGGTCGCCGAGTTCGGGCGGCAGGCGCAGGTGAAGGTCCACGCCGACCTGCGCACCCTCTTCCCGGTCGCCCTCCGCGTCGCCCTGGAGGTCGCCCTGGCGGAGGAGATCGGGCCCTGGACGCCGCCGACCCGGCGCTAGGGACGCGGGGAGTCGCCCCCCGCCGCCGGCGCCTCGCCGCCGTGGTGCGCCGCG
>JAJXVM010000192.1 GCA_021782135.1 Myxococcales bacterium
TACCCGAGGGCGATGAGCGCGTAGATGCCCCCCACCGCCAGGCCGTTGGTGAGCTGCTGGAAGAATTGCTCCATGGGGGCTCGATCCGGGGCTGGGGTCGAAGGAGGAGGACGGAGCGAAACGCAAGGCACGTGCCGGGCGCGCCGATCCTCCAGCTACCCAGAAGGTGAGAGATTTCTCCTCGCGCGGGAGGAGCCGGCCGTCTCCGCCTGGTGACGGTCGGAGGCCGATGGAGCGGCGCCTGCGCCTGTAAATGCAAATAGGTCGGCAGCTTGCGCGTCGTTGTCTCTGCGCGGTGACGGCGTGCGCGGCGGGAGACGGGTCTGGGGTAGACTCCCCGCCATGCGCTTCGACGTTCGCTTCCTGGATCGCATCGGCATCGCCCAGGAGATCCTCGCGGTGCTCTCGGGCCGCGGCATCTACGTGATAGCCGTCGAGGTGGACCAGCACCACGTCTACGTGGACGCGCCCTCGCTCGGGCCCGGCCTCGAGGAGGTCCGCGGCGCCCTGCTGCGCGTCCCGGGCGTCGTCGAGGTGACCCCCATCGACCTGCTCCCGGGCGCGCGCGAGCGGCTCCACCTCGACGCGCTCTTCGCCTCGATGGTGGACCCGGTGCTGGCGGTGGACCGGAACCTGGTGGTCACCGCCGCCAACCGGGCGGCGGGCGGCGCCGCGGCCTCCTCCGATCCGCGCGGGAGCTCGGTGGGGCGGCTCTTCGGCGACGCGGAGCTCGAGGAGGAGCTGAAGCGCAGCGGGTTCCGGGTGCCGCTGCGCGAGGTCACCTTCCGGGGCGGCTCCTACTTCGTCGAGGCCACCCCGCTGCGCGAGGGGCAGGGCGCGGCCGGGGGAGGCCCGGCCGGCGGCGTGCTGACGCTCCACTCGGCCCGCCGCGTCGGCGACCGGCTGCAGGCGATCCAGTCCCTCTCCTCGGGGGCCGGCTTCGACGACATCCTCGGCGCCTCGCCGCCGATGCGGGCCCTCAAGGCGCGCGCCGCGCGCGTGGCCGGCGTCCAGGCGCCGCTGCTCATCCGCGGCGAGACCGGGAGCGGCAAGGAGCTGGTGGCCCACGCCTGCCACCGCGCCAGCCCGCGCGGCCACGCGCCCTTCCTGGTGCTCAACTGCGCGGCGCTCCCCGAGAGCCTGGCCGAGAGCGAGCTGTTCGGCTACGCGCCCGGGTCCTTCACCGGCGCGCACCGGGGCGGCAAGCCGGGGCTGCTGGAGATGGCCGACCGCGGGACCATCTTCCTCGACGAGATCGGGGAGATGTCGCCCTACCTGCAGGCGAAGATCCTGCGCTTCCTCAGCGACGGCAGCTTCCGCCGCGTGGGCGGTGACCGGGAGCTGCGGGTGGACGTGCGGGTCGTGAGCGCCACGCACCGCGACCTCGAGGCGATGGTGGAGGCGAAGAGCTTCCGCGAGGATCTCTTCTACCGCCTCAACGTCGTGAACCTGGACGTCCCGCCGCTGCGCGAGCGCGGCCAGGACATCCTGCTCCTCGCCCGCCACTTCCTGGCCCGCGCCGGCGCCCAGGTGCAGCGCCCGGCCGGCGGGCTCACCGCCGCCGCCGAGGCGGCGCTCCTCGCCGACCCCTGGCCCGGCAACGTGCGGCAGCTCCACAACGTGGTGTTCCGGGCGGTGACGCTCTCCGACCGGGCCACCCTGGACGTCACCGACCTCGACCTCGCCGGCGCGCGCGCCGGCGGCGCCTGGCCGCTCGCCGCCGGCGCCGGCGCCGAGGTGGGCTCCTGGACGCAGGCCCTGGCGGCCTTCGAGCGGACCCTCCTCTCCCGGCTCTACCCGCTCTACCCCTCGAGCCGGAAGCTCGCCGCCCGGCTCGGCACCTCGCACAACATGATCGCGAAGAAGCTGCGGGCCCACGGCGTGGGGCCGCGCCGCCCGCGCGAGCCGTGAGCGCTACCGCAGGTTGTGGCCGATGTGCCCGGCCGCCCAGTGCGCCAGGGCGAAGATGGTCTCCTGCGGGTTCACCCCCAGGCTGGTCGGGAAGACCGAGCCGTCCGCCACGAAGAGGTTGTCCACCTGGTGGTGCCGCAGCTTCGAGCTCACCACCGACTTGTCCGGATCCTTGCCCATGGCGCAGCCGCCCATCTGGTGCGCCGTGAAGAGCGCCACGCGGACCGGGCGCCAGGGGGCCCGGTCGAGCTTCGCCAGGTCGGCCTCGCCGCGCAGCACCACCGGGTCCTCGTGGAGCGACCAGACGGTGTCCGCGCCGGCGGCGAGCTGGATCCGCGCCAGCGCCTTGTTCGCCTCGCGCAGCGCCTCCCAGTGCTGCGGGCGCAGCTTGTAGTCGAGCCGCGCGCGGCCGTCCTTGCGCAGCGAGACGGTGCCCCCCTCCTCCCCGGGCAGGAAGCCGTCGATGGTGATGCCGATGAGCGCGCAGACGTGCCCGAGCCGGGCCATCACCTCCTGGTGCGCCGCGCCGAACCCGCCGGCGGAGGTGGCCGCCAGCATGGGGTGGACCGGCGCCGTCTCCAGGAAGAAGCCGAGCTTGCCCGGGCCGCGGTCGGCGAACTGGTGCGAGGTGATCGACTGCGGCGCGCCGTAGAACCCGTCGATCCGCTGCCGGAAGGCGGCCACGCTCGCCACCACCGGGTGGAGGAAGGTGCGCCGGCCGATCCGCCCGTTGAAGTCGAGCCCGCTGCGCAGCAGCAGCGCCGGGCTGTTGATGGCCCCGCCGCAGAGCACCACCACCTTGGGCTTCACGAGGACGGTGTGGCCCTTGGGCCGGTCGGTGCCCGGCTCGAGCACCTCGGCGCGCACCAGGCTGGCGCGCTTGCGGTGCAGGTCGATGCGCACCGCGCGCGTGTTGGCGTAGAGGTGGGCCCCCCGCTTCACGGCGTCGGGCACGTAGGTCACGTCCATCGAGCGCTTGGCGTCGATGGGGCAGCCCATGCCGCAGTAGCCGAGGTTGGCGCAGCCGGAGACGTTGCGGCGGGTGGGGGCCCGCTTCCAGCCGAGCTTGCCGCAGCCGTCCCAGAGCACCCGGTTGTTGGCGTTCGCCTGCGCCGGCGGCCACTCGCGGATCTCGAGCCGCTGCTCCACCGCGTCGAAGTGCGGCGCCAGGGTGGCCGGATCGAGCCCCTCCACGCCGTGCGCGCTGCGCCAGTGCTCGAGCACCCGGTCCGGGGTGCGGAAGCTGGTGGTCCAGTTGACCGTGGTGCCCCCGCCGACGCAGCGCCCCTGGAGCACCGCGATGGCGAGGTCGGCGGTCGCCCGCTGCCCCGCCTCCTGGTAGAGGCGCGGGTAGGCGGTGGCCTCCTGCATGTCGAAGTCGTCGCGGGTGTAGAGCCCGCCCTCCTCGAGCAGCACCACCCGCGCGCCCATCTCGGCGAGCCGGGCCGCCATGGTCGCGCCGCCCGCGCCCGAGCCGATGACGCAGGCGTCGGCGCGCTCCTCGTAGTCCCGCGAGATCTCCGCGCCGGTGAGGATCCGGCCCGGGCCGTTGGCGCGCCAGGACTCGGCCATCAGCGCCGCCCCCCGCCGGTGGGCGGGCCCGGATAGCCGACCGCGGGCCAGGTCTCCGGCGACGCGTAGTAGGCGGCGTAGACGAGCTTCTTGAGCGCCCGGAACCCGGTGCGCCGCACCTCGATCCGGCTCGTGGCCCAGTCGCGCAGCCGCCGGTCCTGCGCCTCCGGCGAGGCGCCGCTGAAGGTGCCCGGAAGGCCGTCCAGCACGAGCCCCGCGAGCGAGCTCTCGAAGAGGCCGATGAGCTGGCGCAGCTCGTGGCGCACCGCCGGCTGGGCCATGGCGACGATGGCGTCCACCTTGCGCGGCACCTCCACCTCGACGGGCCGCGGGAAGCCGCGCCGCGGCGGCACCAGCCGGTCGGCGACGGCGAGGATCACCGTGGCCTCCTCGGGCGTGAGGACCTGCAGCGGACCCCGGATCGCCGGATCGGGCCGGGTGCGGCGGGTGCCCACCCAGACGCCGCCGCCCGCCACGAGCAGCGCGGTGCCGACGATGCCCTTGCGGATGAAGCTGCGCCGGCTCTCCAGCTCTCCCGGCATGACGATGCGTGGCGCCTGACGGCTCATCGGCGGCAGAGCCTAACCCAGGAGCCCGCGGGTGTCCCGCTCTCGAGGGGCAGCCGGGTGCGCCGCCGCGCACCCGGGCGCACAGCGGCGCCCCGGGGAATCCGCCGCTCGCTCGCGGGGGAAGGGGTAGAGTGGGGGCGCGCGATGCCGAGCTCCGCCCGGTCCCTGTCCGTCCACGCACCCCGCCGCGCCGCGGCTCCCGGCGCCCCGGCCGCCTGATGGCGTCTCGCGAGCAGCGCGCCCACCCTCGGGCGCCCTACGTCCTGGCGGTGAGCTACCCGGAGGAACGGGACCGGGCCCGCGACTACACCGAGAACCTCTCCGAGGGCGGCCTCTTCGTCCGCACCGAGCGCGACCTGCGGGTGGGAGACCGGGTGGCGCTCCTGCTCAGCTTCCCGCGGTTGCTCGAGCCGCTCGAGGTGGAGGCGGAGGTGGTGCGGCTCCGCCCCGAGGGGCCCGAGGGGCCGGCCGGCGTGGGCGTGCGCATCCCGGCCGAGCGGACGCGCGACCGGGAGCGGCTGCGGGAGCTGGTGCGCGCGCAGGAGCTGCCGGCGCGGACCGAGCCCAGCTTCCGGGTGCTGGTGGTGGAGGACAACTCGCTCGTCGCGGCCATGTACGCCTCGGCCCTGAAGCGCGCCACCTCGGAAGGGCTGCCGGGGCTCGCGGTCGAGCTGTGCCAGGACGGCAGCGAGGCCCTCGCGCGGCTGGAGCGGCTGCCGGGGGTGGACCTCCTCGTCACCGACGTCTTCATGCCGGTCCTGAGCGGGCTCGCGCTGCTCGAGCGGCTGCAGCGCCAGCCGCGCCTCGCCCGCATCCCGGTGCTGGTCATCAGCTCCGGCGGGGAGCGCGAGCGGGAGCGGGCGCTCGGGCTGGGCGCGGCGTTCTACCTGCAGAAGCCGGTGCGGTACCAGGACGTCGTCCTCACCCTGCGGGCGCTGCTGGCGCGCCGGGCGGCGGGGACCGGCAGGTAGCGGGCGGGCCGTTGCCCGCCGCCCGTGCGCGCGCTACCTTCACCGCGCGGCGATCGGCCGCGAGGAGGCGTGATGGCACAGGTGGCGGCCCACATCACCGGCACGGTGACCCGGATCGAGAAGAGGCCCGGCGACCCGGTCCGCGCGGGCGAGGCGCTGGTGATCCTCGAGTCCATGAAGATGGAGATGCCGGTCGAGGCCACCGCCGCCGGGCGGGTGAAGGAGATCCGCTGCCGCGAGGGGCAGCCGGTGAGCGAGGGCGACGTCCTCGTGGTGCTCGAGTAGTCGATGCCCACCGTCAGCTGGGAGGATCGCGGGCTGGTGCGCGTCGTCACGCTCGCCAACCCGCGGAAGCGCAACGCGCTCGACTTCGAGAGCCTGCTGGAGCTCGAGGAGGCCTGCCTCGCCGCCGCCCGCGACCGGGTGCGCTGCCTCGTGCTGCGCGGCGCCGGGGAGCAGGCGTTCAGCGCCGGCTTCGACATCGGCGCCCTGCCCCGGAGCGGCGGGGGCGGCGAGCGGCCCGACGAGGCGGTGGAGCGGGCGATGGAGGCGGTCGAGGCGGTGCCCTGTCCCACCATCGCCTTCGTGAACGGCGCCGCCTACGGGGCCGGCGCCGAGCTGGCGGTGACCTGCGACCTGCGCATCGCCGCCCGCGGCGCCAGCCTGGGCATGCCCCCCGCGCGGCTCGGGGTGGTCTACTCGGCGGCGGGGCTGCGCCGGTTCCTCACCCTGCTCGGCCCGGCGCGCACCCGCGAGCTCTTCTTCACCGGGCGGCCGGTGAAGGCGGAGGAGGCGCTCTCGCTCGGGCTGGTGGACCGGGTGGTCCCGGCCGCCGAGGAGGCGGCGCTGGCGCTCGCCGAGGAGATCGCGCGCAACGCGCCGCTGGCGGTGCAGGGCATGAAGCGCATCCTCCGGCTCCTCGAGTCGGCGCACGAGCGCGGCCTCACCGGGGCCGAGCGCGAGGAGGTGGCGGGGCTGCGGCGGCGCGCCTTCGAGAGCGCCGACCTCGTCGAGGGCAGGGCCGCGTTCCTGGAGAAGCGGCCGCCCCGGTTCACCGGGGCCTGAGCGGGCTCCCCGGGCCGGGTCAGGGGCGCCTGCGGGGCCGCGACAGCCGCGACAGGTCGCGCTCGAAGCGCTCGCCGTCCTGGGCCGGCAGCACCACGAACTGGTCGAGCTCGTAGCCCGCCAGGGTGAGGTCGATCCGGTGCCGCTCGTCGAGCTTCACGCCGGGGATGGTCACCGGGGTGACGCCGGCCGGGCGGTCGTCGAGCCGCACCGCCGCGCCGGGAGGCGAGGAGGTGACGGTGAGCGGCCCGGTGCCGCGCTCGAGCCGCAGGTGCACCGTGGCCGCCGAGGCGAGCCAGTCGGGCTCCAGGCTGGCGGTGGCGGGGCGCCGTCCGGGCGCCTCCAGCACCAGCTCGTGGCGGCGCGCCAGCGGCACGCGCTCGATCACCGCCGGCGTGACCGCCTCGAGCCGGGTGCCGTCGAGGGTGATGGCGGCGCCCGCCGGCTCCGAGGTGACGAGCAGCGGCCCGCCGCGGGTCCAGCCGCGCCAGGCGTACGCGCCGGCGGAGATCGCCAG
>JAJXVM010000193.1 GCA_021782135.1 Myxococcales bacterium
GGAGGCAGGCGCCCGGGCGCGGGTCGCCCCGGTGGACGTCCGGGCGGCAGCCGCCCGCCCGGCGGGCAGTAGCGGGCCCGGCGCATCCGGGGCTCAGACCGGGTGCGCCTCCGCGACGGCGCGGCCGTGATGGCAGAGCAGGTGCCGCGCCTGCCGCGCCAGGAAGGCCACGCAGAAGCGCAGCTCCATCTCCGCCCCTTCGCTGATCTCCGCCCCGTCGTCGCTGGCGCGCCGGAGCTGCGCCCGCGCGTCCTCGACCAGCCGGTTGTGCCGGCTGATCTCCGCGACCAGCTCCCCTCCGCCTTCGGCCGATCGCAGCTCCAGGTATCGGAGCTGGCGGCCCATGGCCTCCAGCTCGTCGATGGTCAGCATGTAGCGGGCCCCCCCCCGTTGCGACGAACTGTAGCACGCCCTCCGTTCAGGGTGGGAATGTTCCTCATACCGCCCCGAGCACCATCCGGAGGGCCGGCGCGCCGGCCAGCAGCAGCAGGCCGGCGCAGATCATGACCAGCCCCGCGACCGCCCCCTCCAGGGCCCCGAGCTGCATCGCCTCGGCGGTACCGGCGCCGTGGGCGCCCAGGCCGAGCAGCGCCCCGCGCGCCAGGGGGCTCCGCAGGGGGAGGCGCTCGACGATGAGCCGGCCGAGCACGATCCCGACCAGCCCCGTGACGATGACGAAGACCGCCGTCAGCGACGGCACGCCCCCGAGCGTCGAGGCGGCCAGCATGGCCAGCGGAGTGGTGACGGAGCGCGGGGCCATGCTCCGCGCCGCGACCCCGTCGAGCCCCGCCGCCCAGGCCAGCGCGAGCGAGCTCGAGACCGCGACCAGGCTGCCCACCAGCAGCCCGGCGCCGAGCTCCACGGCGTGGCGCCGGAGCAGGGACCGCTGCCGGTAGAGGGGCAGGGCAAAGGCCACCGTCACCGGCCCCAGCACCCGCCCCAGCGGCTCGCCCCCCTGCATGTAGCGGGCGTAGGGCACGTGGAAGCCCAGCAAGAGCGCCACCAGCGCCGCCGGCGCGAGCAGGAGCGGAGACAGGAAGACCGCGCCGGAGCGGCGGTACAGCGCGCGCGCCGCGGCGTAGAGCGCCACCGTCGCCGCCGCCCAGCCGGCGGCGCTCACGCGTCCCCCCGCCGGCGCGCGAACCACTCCACCGCGGCGCCCGTGGACAGCATCACCAGGGCGGTGCTGGCGGCCACCGCGGCCAGCGCCCGCAGGCCGGCGCCGCCGAAGAGCTCCCGGTGATCCACCACGCCCACCGCGGCCGGGATGAAGAAGAGGAGCATGTGGCGGAAGAGCCACTCCGCGCCCTCCTCCAGCCACTCGGCCCGCACCAGCCCGAGCGCCAGGGCGCCGAGGAGCAGCCCCATGCCGACGACCGCGCCGGGGACCGGCAGGTGGAGCTTCGCCGAGAGCAGCGATCCGGCCGCCCAGAAGGGCAGCAGCAGCCCCGCCTGGAGGGCGACGCGGGCGCTGGGGAGGAGGAGGCTTCGCATGGCGACGGCGAGCCCTAGCACCGCGCATGTTATGAGGGAAATGAATCTTTCGAATCAGGTGCATGCGCATCTGGAATGGAGGGACCATGGACGTGCGCGGACTGCGAGCCTTCGTGGAGGTGGCGCGCCGGGGCGGCTTCAGCCGCGCCGGGGCCGCGCTGCACCGCACCCAGCCCTCGGTGAGCAAGCTGGTGCGGGGGCTCGAGGAGGAGCTCGGGACGCCGCTGCTCCTGCGCGGGCGGGGCGGGGTGGTGCTCACCGAGGCCGGGCGGCTGGTGCTCGAGGGCGCCGACTCGGTGCTGGGCGCGCTCGCCGGCATGGAGGAACGGCTGGCCGAGCTGGCCGGCCTGCGGCGCGGCCGGCTGCGGGTGGGGCTCCCGCCCATGGTGGGCGGGGCGTTCTTCCCGGAGGTGATCGCCGACTTCCGCCGGCGCCACCCGGGCGTGTCGCTCGAGGTCCGGGAGGAGGGGGCGCGCGCGGTCGAGGCGCGCATCCTCTCGCGCGAGCTCGACGTGGGGGTGACGCTGCTCCCGACCGACGAGCAGCGCTTCCAGGTCTTGCCGCTCGTCCGGGACCGGCTGCTGGCGCTGCTCCACCCGGCCGCGCCGCTGGCGCGCCGGCGCCGGGTCGCGCTCTCCGAGCTCGCCGGGCACCCGCTCGTGCTCTTCCGGCCCGACTTCGCGCTCCACGACACCATCCTCCAGGCCTGCCAGGGCGCGGGCTTCACGCCCCAGGTGGTGAGCGAGAGCGCCCAGTGGGACCTCATGGCGGCGCTGGTGGCGGCCGACGTGGGAGTCGCGTTCCTGCCGGGGACCATCTGCGCCCGGCTCGACCGGCGCCAGGTCCGGGCGGTCCCGCTGCACGAGCCGGTGATCCCCTGGGACCTGGCGCTCGTCTGGCGGCGGGACCCGTGGATCCCGGCCGCGGTCCGGGCCTGGATCGAGTGCACCCGGCGGTCGCTGCCGCGGGCGCGCGCCCCCGGGCGGATCCCGTGAGCGCGAAGCGGTTCCCGCGCCGAGGATCCCGCCGCCCCGCGCGCCCGGGGCTCGCGCTGGCCCTCCGCTACCCCGCCGGATCGGAGCCGGTCTCCTGCTCCCACCCGACCTGCTCGCCGTCGTCGGGCAGGTGCTTCACCAGCTCGCGCAGGAAGGCCTGGTGCCGCTCCTCCTCGGCCTCGATCTCCGCGAACAGCGCGCGGGCCTCGGCGTCGCGCACCTGCGGCAGCGCGGTGGCGTAGAAGTCGTGCGCCCGCTCCTCGGACAGCAGCGCCGCCTCCATGGCCTCGCGCGGCGAGATGAAGAGGTGGCGGGCGCGGGCGTCCGGGGCCTCCACCTCCGCGAGCACCTCCGGCGGCAGCCGCCGGGGCTCGTCGCCGAACAGGGCGCGCCGCCGCGCGG
Source organism: Myxococcales bacterium (assembly GCA_021782135.1). Taxonomy (GTDB): domain Bacteria; phylum Myxococcota; class Myxococcia; order Myxococcales; family Anaeromyxobacteraceae; genus Anaeromyxobacter_B. The sequence goes on from JAJXVM010000193.1 coordinate 2,892, forward strand.
TGAGCTGGGCGGCGTGGCGGGCCTCCCGCGCCGCCATCGCCTGGAACATGCCGGACGTCTGCGTGGCGAGCCGGCTCCCCATGATCCCGGCGTACTCCTGGTAGCGCTGCCGCGACTCGTCCTCGAGCACGATGGCGAGGTCGAGCGCGTCCTGCAGGGTGAGGCTTGCGAGATCGATGCTCTGGCTCACGGTGTCCTCCTCGCCGGCGCGGCGGGCGCGACCGGCATGTCGAGGGTGGCACGCGCGAAGGCTTCGGGCACGAGCGCCGGGTGGGGCCGACCCCATCGAGCGAGCCCTCCGGGCGCGCGGCGGCCCGCCTGCCGGCTGGGCGGCCGGCCCGCCGGGCGGATCCCACCGCGCCGCCGGGCGCTGGATGCGCTATGCAGCCGGGAGGAGGTTTCCGATGCGCGTCCTCGTGGCGGGTTGCGGCTGGCTCGGGCAGGCGATCGCGGCGGCGCTCGGCGCCCGCGGCGACCGGGTGACCGGCGTCCGCCGGGATCCGGCCCGCGCCGCCGCGCTCTCCGGCCTCGGCATCACGCCCCTCGCCGCCGACCTCTCCGACCCCGAGGCCCTGTCGCGCCTGCCGGACGACGTCGAGGCGGTGGTGGCCTGTCAGTCGGCGGGCGCCGACGGTCCCGAGCCCTACCGGGACGCCTACGTCCGCGCCAACCAGACCCTGCTCTCGTTCGCCCGCCGCGCGCCGCTCCGGGCCTTCGTCTACACCGGCTCGACCGGAGTCTTCGGCCAGCGCGACGGGGGCGACGTGGACGAGGGGACGCCGCCGCGGCCGCGAGGCGCCGCGGCGGAGGTGCTGATCGAGGCGGAGCGGCTGGTCCTCGGCGCCGCGCCCGAGGTGCCGGCGCGCCTGGTGCGCCTCTCGGGGCTCTACGGCCCGGGCCGGACCGGGCTCCTGGAGCGGGTGCGCACGGGCGTGCTGGCGCTCGGTCCCTCGGACGGTCCCTGGATGAACTTCTGCCACCGCGACGACGCCGTGCGGGCGGTGCTGGCGGCGCTCGACCGGGGCCGCGCCGGCGCCGTCTACCACGGGAGCGACGCCCGCCCGGCGCGGCGGCGCGAGGTGGTGGAGTGGGTCGCCGGACGGCTCGGGGTGCGGCCGGCCCGGCGTGAGGAGGGCGGGGGGGCGGACGGCGGCCCGGACCGCCGCGTACTCTCCGATCGGACGAGGGAGGAGCTCGGTTTCGACCTGTCCTACCCGTCGTTCCGGGAGGGCTTCGAGGAGCTCCTTAGGGGCGTGACCTGACCCCCAAAAGTGTGCTTTCTTGCGGCTCCATGAAGAAGCTCGTCGACGCCCTCGCCTCCCTGAAGCTCGCGGTCGTTCTCCTGGTGCTGCTCCTCGTCGGCCTCGCGGCCGGCACGATCGTCGAATCGGCGAGAGGCACCGAGGTCGCCGGCAAGGTGGTTTACTATTCGTGGTGGTTCCTCGCGCTCCAGGGGGCGTTCGTCCTGAACGTGCTCTCCTCGCTGGTGCAGCTCTTCCCGTGGGGGAAGCCGCGCGTCGGGTTCCTCACGACCCACGCCGCGATGGTGCTCATCCTCGTCGGCGCCTCGGTCTCCTTCTTCCTGAAGCAGGAGGGGCAGCTCATGCTCTGGGAGGGGCAGACCGGGAACCAGCTCGCCAACCGGGAAGGGGATGGGCCCGGGCCGACGCTCCCGTTCGCGGTGCAGCTCGAGAGCTTCCGCATCGACCACTACCCGGGCACCATGCGCCCGTCGAACTTCCGCAGCGACGTCCGGTTCATCGATCCGGCGGCCGGCGCGGCCTTCCCGGCCGCCATCTGGATGAACCACCCCTACGACTACCGCGGCTGGCGGTTCTTCCAGTCGAGCTACCAGCAGCAGGGTGGGCGCTCGGCGACGGTGCTCTCGGTCTCGAAGGACCCCGGCCAGCCGATCGTGTTCGTGGGCTACGGGCTGCTCGTGCTCGGGATGTGCATCGTGCTCGGAACGCGCATCGCCCAGGCCCGCGCGAAGCGCAAGGCGCTCGAGGCGCTCGGCGCGCTGGGGGCGGCGGCGATGCTGCTCGCCGCCGGACCGGCGCGGGCCGCCGACCCGGGGGTGGAGGCGCTGCGGCGGCTGCCGGTGCAGCACGACGGCCGGGCGATGGCCTTCGACACGCTGGCGCGCGAGCTGGTGGTGGACGTCACCGGCGCCCGCTCCTGGCGGGGGGCCGATCCGGTGGAGACGGTGGCCGGCTGGTGGGCCGATCCGCGGGGCGCCTCGACGGCGCCGGTGGTGCGGCTCGGCAGCGCCGACCTCGCCGCCGCCATCGGCGCGCCGGGGGCGACGCACGTCTCCTTCCAGCAGATCGTGAACAGCCCGCAGGCGATGCAGCTCCTCGAGCAGGCGCGCGAGGAGGAGTCGATGGGGCGCCCGCGCGCCGGCGCGCTCGCGGCGGCCGAGAAGCTGGAGGAGCGGCTCGTCAAGTTCCAGGACCTGCTGCAGCGCGAGGCCGTCCGGCCCGTCCCGCCGCCCGGCGATCCGGCCGGGCGCTGGGGCACGCCGAACGCGGCGAGCCTGGGGGAGCTGGTCGCGCTCGCCTCGGGGCCGCGCCTCGCCGGCTGGCCGTCGGCGGCGGAGATCGACCGCGAGATCACCTACAACCAGGTGCGGCCCACCCGCGTGGCCTGGATCGTCCTGGTGCTGGCGCTGGTGATCTCGATCGTGGGCTGGAACCGCAAGAGCAAGGTGCTCGACGGGCTGGCGCTGGCGGGGCTCGTGGCGGGGTTCGCGGTGATGACCTGGGGGATCGCCACCCGCTGGGCCATCGCCGGCCGCATCCCGGCCTCGAACATGTACGAGTCGCTGCTCTTCCTGGCCTGGGGGGTGGGGCTCTTCGCGGTGCTGGCCTTCGCCATCCTCCGCAACCGGCTGGTGGTGCTGAACGCGAACGTCATGGCGGCGCTCACCATGCTGCTCACGGACCTGTTGCCCATCGACGGGTTCATCCACCCGGTGCCGCCGGTGCTGTCGGGGACGCCCTGGCTCGCCATCCACGTGCCCATCATCATGGTGAGCTACTCGGTGCTGGCGCTCGGGGTGGTGATCGCGCACATGCAGGTGGGGTTCACCATCTTCGCGCCGCGGAAGACCGAGGCCATCGAGCGGATGAGCGACCTGCTCTACTGGTACATCCTGGTGGGCTCGATCCTGCTCGTGACCGGCATCCTCACCGGGTCGATCTGGGCGGCGTCGTCGTGGGGCCGGTACTGGGGCTGGGATCCGAAGGAGGTCTGGTCGCTGGTGGCGTTCCTCGCCTACATGGCCATCGTGCACGGCCGGTTCGACAAGCTCATCGGCTCGTTCGGCGTGGCGGCCATCAGCATCGTGGCCTTCCAGACCATCCTCATGACCTACCTGGGCGTGAACTTCGTGCTCACCACCGGCATGCACTCCTACGGCATGGGCGACTCGCCGGTGGTCACCTGGATGATCGTCGTCGCGCTCGCCGAGGCCGCCTTCCTGGCCTGGGGCTTCGCCGCCCACCAGAGGCAGCTCCGGGGCGAAGGCGGCGGCCGGGCCGCGAAGGCGGCGTGAGGCTGCTCCTCGCGGCCTTCCCGCCGGAGCTGGCGGGGCTCGACGCCGCGCCGCCGCCGGGCTGGCGCGTCGCCCTGACCGGCGTCGGGGCGGTCGCGGCCGCCGCGGCCACCGCCCGGCTCCTGGCCGAGGAGCCGGCC
>JAJXVM010000194.1 GCA_021782135.1 Myxococcales bacterium
GGCCGGCACCCCGCTGCCCGCGGCCAAGCCGGGCGGCACGCGCCTGGGCAAGGGGCTGGTGGCGGCGGTGCCGGCCCTGGCGCGGGTGCCCGCGCCGGGAGATCCCGCCGGCCTCCAGCCGCTCTCGAAGGCCCTCGCGGCCCTGATCGGCAAGGGGCGCCGCGCCGCCGCGACGGCGGGCCGGGCGCCGCTCTTCGTGGCGCTCCACCGGACCGAGGACCGGCTCGACGCGCACCTCGTCACCCTCGGCCCCGAGCCGGCGCAGGGGACGACGCTGTTCCTGGGGGTGGAGGTGGCGGGGAGCGCCCGCTGGGGCCGGTTCCAGTCGGCCGCCGGCGCGGACGAGAAGATCGGGATGAACCCCTCGGGCTACGCGATCTCGACGGTGCTGCCGGCGTTCCAGGGGTACGCGGTGCTGTCGATCGGGCGGTAGGGCGGCGGTTGGGCCCCGGGGCCCGCCCCTCCCCTTCCCTCCCCGTGCGACGGGGAGGGAGTGGCCCGGGGCATGCTCCGGGGGCTCGCACCGCGCGGCGCGCTCCTTCCCTCCCCCGCGCAGCGCGCTCCTTCCCTCCCCCGCGCAGCGGGGCCCACCTCCTTCCCTCTCCCGCGCAGCGGGGGAGGGTCAGGGAGGGGGTGATCCTCCCTACCCCGGCGGCTGCTTCGGGAGCATCACGGTGAACGCGCTCCCCCGCCCCGGCGCGCTCTCCACCGACAAGGCCCCCCCGTGCCGCTGCACGATCCCCTGCACGATGGAGAGCCCGAGCCCGGCGCCCTGGCCGTCCGGCTTGGTGGTGAAGAACGGCTCGAAGATGCGGGCGCGCACCTCGGGCTCCATCCCGGCGCCGTCGTCGCGCACCCGCGCCGCGACGTGGTCGCCGGAGTCGGCGACCTCGAGCGTCACCACCCCGCCGCCGTCCCGCAGCGCGTGGGCGGCGTTGGTGACGAGGTTCACGAACACCTGGACCAGGCTGCTCTTCACGCCCCACACCGGCGCCGCCGGCTCGAAGCGCCGCTCCACCCGGGCGTTCGCCTCGCGCAGCACCGGATCGCACATCGCCGCCGCCTGCTCCAGGGTGGCCGCCAGCTCGAGCGGCTCGCCGCGGGCCGCGGACGGGCGGGCGTAGGCGAGCAGGTCGCGCGAGAAGCGCAGGATGCGCTGCCCGGCCTCGTGGACGCGCCGCAGCTTCTCCACGTCGGCCGGGTCCTGGCCGGAGAGCGAGAGCTTGCCGACGAGGTTGTCCGAGTAGGCGATGATGGCGGTGAGCGGGTTGTTGAGCTCGTGGACGATGCCGGCGGCGAGCTTCCCGAACTCGGCCAGCTTCTGGGCCTGCTCCGCCCGCTCCTCGGCGGCGCGCAGCCCGGTGAGGTCGTGGCCGATGGCGATGACCCCCTCCACCTCGCCGGACGAGCCGTAGATGGGCGAGGTGTTGAAGGTGATGCGCGCCTGGCCGGCGGGGCGGAGGGAGAGGCGGGTCTCGAAGCTGGTGACCGGCTCGCCCTCGAGGGTGCGGCGCATCACCCGCGCCACGCGCCGGCGCTCCTCCTCGGGCACGAAGGCGAGCAGCTCCTCCCCGAGCGCGTCCTCGCGCGAGAGCCCGGAGAGGCGCGCGAGCGCGCGGTTGAAGACCAGCACCTCGAGGTGGCGGTTCACCACCAGGATGAGGGCGTTGGCGTTCTCGATGAGGTCCTCGAGGTAGGTCTTGAGGAAGGTGAGCTCCTCGATCGAGGTCAGGTTGCGCGCCGCCAGCGCGGCCTGGTTCGCCACCTGCGAGAGCAGCGGCTCGTGCTCCTCCGGGGTCCCGGGCGCGCCGTCGCCGTACTCGAGGTTCACCACGCCGAAGAGCGCGCCGCGGGCGGTGAGCGGCACCACCAGGGCGCGCTCGCAGCCCTCGAACACCGGCTCGTCCCGCTCGGTCACCGCGAGCCCCCCGGCCTCCAGCGCCGCCTCGGACAGCCCCGAGGCGCGCACCACCGCGCGCCGGAGCGCGATGCGCTCGCGCGCCTGCGACTTGAGGCGGCCGCGCGCGTACAGGGTGGTGAGGGCCAGGGTCTTGGGATCGGTGAGCCGGATGCAGAAGCTGCAGCCGCCGAAGAGGTGCTCGAGGGCGCGGGCGGTGGCGCCGGTGAGCTCCTCCTCGTTCCGGGCCTGCGCCACGTCGCGCGAGTGCGCGAGCAGGATCTCGAGCAGCGCCGCCTTGCTGGTCATCGCGCGCCTCCGGAGCGAGGCGGCGAGCTTATCACGCGCCCGCCGCGCGCCACGCCGCCAGCGCCGCCGCCAGCACCTCCTTGAGCGGCACGCCGTGCTCGCGGGCGCGGGCCAGGCAGTCGTCGTGCTCGGGCTGGGCCTGGACCACCGCGCCGTCCAGCACCCCGAACTTCACCCGCACCCGCCCGTACGACGTCTCCACCTCGCGCCAGCCGCGCTCGAGCTCGAGCCTCGCCACCGGGTGCATGCGGACGCCCAGGGTGGTGGTCTCGCGCACCAGCGCGCGCGCCACCGCGTCCCGCGCGGCGGCGGGCGCGAGGGCCTGCACCACCAGGCCGGGGCGCCCCTTCTTCATGGTGACCGGCGCCACCCAGGCGTCCACCGCCCCGGCGGCCAGGGCCTCCTCGAGGGCGCGGGCGGCGAGCTGCCCGCTGGCGTCGTCGAGGTTGCAGGAGAGCTCGAAGAGCCCCCCCCCCTCGGCCGCCACCGGCGCCTCGGCCACCGCGCCGAGCGTCATCCGCAGCACGTTGGGGCGATCGGGCCAGCGCGCCGTCCCCACGCCGTAGCCGACCTGGCGCGGGGTGAAGGCCGGCGGCTCGCCCAGCTCGCAGAGCTCGGCCAGGATGGCGGCCCCGGTGGGCGTGACGGCCTCGCCGGGCGGGCCGCCGGGGCGCACCGGCTTGCCGCGCAGGATCTCGAGCACCGCCGGCGGCGGCACCGGGAGGAAGCCGTGCGCGGTCTTCACCATCCCCTTGCCGAGCTCGGGCGGGGCCGCCACCACCCGCGGCCAGCCGAGCAGGTCGAGGACCACCGCCGCGCCGCAGACGTCCACGATCGAGTCGACCGCGCCCACCTCGTGGAAGTGGATCTGCTCCACCGGGACCCCGTGCACCCTGGCCTCGGCGGCGCCGATGCGCCGGAACAGGCGCTCGGCGGCCTCCCGCGCCCGCGGCGAGAGGCCGCTCGCGGCGACCAGCGCCAGGATGTCCGCCAGCGCCCGGGCGTGCGGCTGCGGCCCCTCCACCCGCACGTCGAGGTGGGTGCCGGCGATGCCGGACGACTCCTTGCGCGTCACCTCCAGCCGGAAGCCGGGGACGCCCAGGGTGGCGAGCGCCGCCTCGAGCGCGGCGCGGGGGACGCCGAGGTCGAGCGCGGCGGCGAGGAACATGTCGCCGGCGATGCCCCCCACCGGCTCGAGCCAGAGCAGGTCGGCCATCAGCGCCTCGCGATGAGCCCGGCCACGAAGCCGGCCCCGAAGCCGTTGTCGATGTTCACCACCGTCACGTTGGGCGCGCAGGAGTTGAGCATGGTGAGGAGCGGCGCGATCCCGCCGAGCGAGGCGCCGTAGCCGACGCTGGTGGGGAGCCCGATCACCGGCCGGCCCACCAGCCCGCCCACCACCGAGGGGAGCGCCCCCTCCATGCCGGCGGCCACGACCACCGCCACGCAGCGGTCGAGGTCGGCGCGCCGGGCCAGCAGCCGGTGCAGCCCAGCCACGCCCACGTCGAAGACCCGCACCGGCTCGACGCCCATCACCTCGAGCGTCACCGCCGCCTCCTCGCACACCGGGATGTCGCTCGTGCCGGCGCAGCAGACCGCCACCGGGCCGCGCACCGGCAGGCTCATGCGCCCCTTCGACAGGGTGCGCGAGATGGGGTCGTACCGGCTGCCCCTCACCGCCCGCTTCGCCGGGCCGGCCTTCTCCTCGTCGAGCCGGGTGACCAGGAGCGGCCCCTTCTGGTCGAGCTTGCGGGCGATGGCCGCCACCTGCGCCGCGGTCTTGCCCTGCGCGAAGACCACCTCCGGCATGCCGATGCGCAGGGCGCGGTGGGTGTCGAGGGTGGCGAAGCCGCCCAGCTCCTCGTAGGGGGCGCCCTTGAGGGCGGCGACCGCCTCGTCCACCCCGGTCGCGCCGCGGCGCACTCGGGCGAGCAGCGCTCGCAGTGAGGTCTCGTCCATGTCGGAGAGGGATCTAGCAGCAAGCGGCCAGGCGCGCGAGCAGCGGCGTCACCCGGGCCGGCTCCGGCAGGACCAGCACCAGCCCCTCGAGGCCGAGGGCGGCGCAGCTGAAGCGGGTGGCGAGCGCCACCTCGGAGGCGCCGCCGGGGAGGAGCGCGCCCAGGCACTCGCGGGCGGCGCCGCGGGCGAGGCGCGGCACCGACAGCAGCAGCCGGTCCCGCAGCATGCGCGCGATGGCCGAGACGAAGGCGCTGCCGACGATGTTCCCCGACTCGAGCAGGGCGCTCTCGGCGGCCTCGTCGAAGCGCCCCTCGCCGGCCGGGCGCCCGAGGGCGGTGGCGAGCCGGGCGGCGTCGCCCTCGGGCAGGGCCAGCACCAGCTCGCCCTCGAGGAGCCCGTCGAGCCGCACCGCCACCGCCAGCAGCCGCTCGCCCATCCCGGCCAGGAACTCGGCGACCACCCCCTCCGCCCGCCCCACCCAGGCCTCCGGCACGTCCATGTCGAGCCGGCGGGCCAGGAGCCGCCCCAGCGCGGTGAGCGCGTGGCCGGTGCCGATGGTGGCCACCTCCTGGAGCGCGTCGAGCTGGCGCGCGTCGAGCCGGGCGGGGGCGGTCATGCGGCGAGGAGCCTCGGCACGTCGAGGATGAAGACCGGGCGGCCGCTGCCGAGGACGGTGACCGCGGAGAGGCCGGCCACGAGGTCGAGCGGCCGCGCGAGCGGCTTCAGCACCGCCTCCTCCTGGCCGAGGAGCGCGTCCACCGAGAGCCCCACCCGGCCCTGCTCGCCGTCGGTGACCACCACCGACTGGATCCGCGGCGCGCCGCCGGGCGGGAACCCGAGCAGCGCCCGCAGGTCGTGCACCGCCACCAGCTTGCCCTCGTAGGGCAGCACCGGGCCGCCCTGGGCCTGGTCGAGCCGGGCCACCTCCACCTGGGCGGCGCCGTGCACCTTGGAGATGGGGAGCCCCAGCACCTCGCCCGCCACCTGCACGAGCAGCACCGGCTGCACCGCCACCGTGAGCGGCAGCCGCAGGGTGACGCGGGTGCCGCGGCCGGGCGCGCTCTCCACCTCGATGGCGCCGCCCACCGCCTCCACCGTGCGCGCCACCGCGTCCATGCCCACCCCGCGGCCGGAGACGTCGGTGACCACCTCGGCGGTGGAGAGGCCGGGCAGGAGCGCCAGCCGGAGCGCCGCCGCGTCGGAGAGCGCCGCCGCGTCGGCGGGGGAGAGGGTGCCGCGCGAGACGGCGGCGGCGCGCAGCCGGTTCGGGTCCATGCCCTTGCCGTCGTCGGCGATCTCCACGAACACCCGGTCGCGCTCGCGCCGGGCCGAGACGGTGATGCGCCCGGCCTCGGGCTTCCCGGCGAGGAGCCGCAGGTGCGAGGGCTCGACGCCGTGGTCCACGGCGTTGCGCAGCACGTGGAGGAGCGGCTCGGCCAGCTCGTCGAGGATGGCGCGGTCGATCTCGATCCCGGCGTCGCGGATCTCCACCTCGACCTGCTTGCCGGTGCGGCGCGCCAGATCGCGGGCGGCGCGCGGCAGCCGCTCGGTGGCGAGCGCGAGCGGGGCCATGCGCACCGCCATGACGCGGTCGTGCAGGTCCTTCACCGTCGCCTGGAGCCGGTCGAGCCCCTCGTCGAAGGCCGGGCGCAGCGTGGCCGGGAGGAGCTTGCCCACCTCGCGCAGGTGGGCGTTCGCGAGGATGAGCTCGCCGACCGAGTCGATGAAGCCGTCGAGGAGGTCGGTGCGGATGCGCACCGTCCGGCCCTCGACGGCCGGCTCGGGCCGCGGGGCGGCGGGCTCGGCCGGCGCGGCGGCCAGCTCGGCGACGCGCACCGAGGCGAGGTCGGAGATCTGCGAGAGGGCGCGCTCGACGGCCTGGAGCGGCTCGGACGTCTCGAGCTCCACCTCGAGCTTGCGGTCGGGGATGCGGCCGGCCTTGAGGTCGGCGGCGGCCGGCGAGGCGCGCAGGACCGCGCCCAGGCCGGAGAGCTTCTTCAGGACCAAAAAGCCGCGCACCGAGGGCACCGGGCTCGCGGGGGCGATCTCGACCTCCACCGAGATCCGGTGGCGGAAGGACCAGCCGGCGCCCGGGGCGGAGGGGGCGGCGGCCCCTCCCTGTCCCTCCCCACCTGCGGTGGAGAGGGGAGGAGCGTGCCCCGGGGCAAACGCGGCGGGCGCGGCCGCCCCTCCCTGTCCCTCCCCACCTGCGGTGGAGAGGGGAGGAGCGTGCCCCAGGGCAAACGCGGCGGGCGCGGCCGCCCCTCCCTGTCCCTCCCCACCCGCGGTGGAGAGGGGAGGAGCGTGCCCCAGGGCAAACGCGGCGGGCGCGGCCGCCCCTCCCTGTCCCTCCCCACCCGCGGTGGAGAGGGGAGGTGCGTGCCCCGGGGCAGGAG
>JAJXVM010000195.1 GCA_021782135.1 Myxococcales bacterium
TCGGGCGCGGGAGGAGGAGGAGGAGCGGCCAACTCCGGCTCGGCGAAGTCGACCGACGCGAACGGCTCCGGCTCGGGCGCCGGGGGCGGCGGAGCGGGCGGGGGTGGCGGGGGCGGGGCGAACGGGTCCGTTCCGGCGAAGGGGTCCGAGTCGAACGGGGACGGAGCCGGCGGGCGGGCGGCCGCCGTGGCAACCTGCGCTCCCTCCTCGGGCGGCGGCGCGACCGGCGCGAACTTCACCTGGAATACGCCCTGGCACCGCGGGCAGCGGACCTTCAGCCCCTTGGCGGGAATCCGATTTCTGTCGATGTCGTACTCGGCGGAGCAGTCTGGGCAGGCGACCCGCATCGGATTTCCTCGAAATGACGGGAAGAAAGCGCGATCGAGCGTAGCATCGACCCGTGAGGGGGACAACGCGCGGGAGCCCCGCGCCGGGGCGCTGCTCCCTGGCTCGGCCCGCGAGCCGCATGCTACCTTCACCGGCCTTCTTCCCCTCGCCCAGGAGCACCGCCCGCGTGCCGGATTGCGACCTCCTCATCCTCGGCGCCGGCCTCGCCGGACTCTCCGCCGCCCTGCACGCGCGCGGGAGCTACCGGCTGATCGAGCGCGAGCCCCGCCCCGGCGGCCTCTGCCGCACCGACGCGCGCGAGGGGTTCCTCTTCGACGCCACCGGCCACTGGCTGCACCTGCGCGATCCCTCGATGCGCGCGCTGGCCGAGGAGGCGCTCCCGGGCGGCTGGGCGACGGTGCAGCGGCGGGCGGGGATCTACTCCCACCGAGTCTTCACGCGGTACCCGTACCAGGTGAACACCGCCGGGCTCCCGCCGGAGGTGGTGGCCGAGAACGTGCTCGGGTTCATCCAGGCCCAGTACGGCGAGGAGGGGCGCGCGCTCCGCGAGCGCGAGCCGCGCACCTTCGGCGACTTCATCCGCCGGCACCTCGGCGAGGGGTTCGCCCGGAACTTCATGTTCCCGTACAACGAGAAGCTCTGGACGGTGCACCCCGACGCGCTCGGGGTGGAGTGGATGGGGCGCTTCGTCCCCCGGCCCACGGTGGAGCAGGTGATCCGCGGCGCGCTCGGGCTCGAGGGCGACGCCGCGGGCTACAACGCCTCCTTCCTCTACCCGCGCCAGGGCGGCATCGAGGCCTTCGTGCGCGGCCTCGCCGCGAAGCTGCCGCGCCCGCCCGAGTGCGGGGTCGAGCCGGTGGCGGTCGATCCGGCGCGGCGGCGCTGCCGGCTCTCCTCCGGCGAGGAGGTGTCCTACCGCGCCGCGGTCGCCACCATCCCGCTCCCCGACCTGGTGCGGCGCTGCGACGGCGCCCCCGCGGCGGTCCGCGAGGCCGCGGAGCGGCTGCGCGCCAACACCGTCACCTACGTGAACGTCGCCGCGCGCGAGGTGGGCGCGCCGCCGTACCACTGGGTGTACCTGCCCGAGAAGCGGCTCGCCCCCTACCGCGTCGGCTCGGGATCGGCGGCGGTGCCCTCCCTCGCGCCCGCCGGGTGCCGGAGCTTCTACGTCGAGTTCGCCGCCCGGGAGGCGCTCCCGGCCGGCGCGGTGGAGGCACAGGCGGTGGAGGCGCTGCTCGAGCTCGGCTTCCTGCGCTCGCGCGAGGACGTCCTCTTCCTCGAAACGCGCGCCATCCCGCACGCCTACGTCCTCTACGACGACGAGTACGGGCAGGCGAAGGCGGAGGTGGCCTCCTGGCTCGCCGCGCACGGCATCCTCACCGCGGGGCGCTACGGCCGCTGGGAGTACTCCTCCATGGAAGACGCCTTGCTCACCGGGCGCGAATGCGCGAGAAACGCCTAGCACGCATGGCGACCTCCGCTCCCCGGCTCTCGGTGGTGATCCCCGTCTACAACGAGGAGGGGATCGTGCGCGAGGCGTGCCTGGAGCTCATGGCCCGGCTCGACGAGCGCGGGATCGACTACGAGCTGGTCCTCACCGAGAACGGCTCGAAGGACCGCACGGTGGAGCTCCTGGAGGCGCTCCACCGGGAGCAGCCGCGCCTGCGCTACCTCCACTCGGACGAGCCGAACTACGGGCTCGCGCTCCGGCGCGGCATCCTCGCCGCCCGCGGCGACGTGGTGGTCTGCGACGAGATCGACCTCTGCGACGTCCGCTTCTACGACCGCGCCCTGCCGGTGCTCGACGCCGGCGAGGCCGACATGGTGGTGGGGTCGAAGCGCGCCCCCGGCTCCGAGGACCACCGCCCGGCCTACCGCCGGATCGCGACGTACGTCCACAACCAGATCCTGGCGCTGCTGCTCGGGTTCCAGGGCACCGACACCCACGGCGTGAAGGCGTTCCGGCGCGAGCGCGTGGCCCCGGTGGCGGATCGCTGCGTGGTGGACAAGGACGTCTTCGCGAGCGAGCTGGTGCTCCGGGCCACCCTGGAGGGCAAGCGGGTGGTGGAGATCCCGGTGACGCTCGAGGAGAAGCGCCCGCCCTCCATCGCCCTGTTCAAGCGCGTGCCCAACGTGCTCCGGCAGGTGGCGAAGCTCTTCTGGGTGCTGCGGGTGAAGGCGCCGGCGCGCGACGGCGCGGTCGAGCGGGGGAGCGCAAGGAAGGCGTGACGCCCCGGCTCGCGGCGCTGTCGATCGACCTCGACGCGCTCCGCCACTACCACCGCATCCACGGCCTCCCCGACCCGCCGGCCGCCGCCGGGCTCGACCCGGTCTACGGCGAGGCGGTGGAGCGGTTCGGCGAGCTGTGCGCGCGGCTCGGGCTGCGCGGCACCGCCTTCGCGGTCGGCGAGGAGCTCGCGGAGCCGGCCGCCGCGGCCGGCGCGGCGGCCCTGGCGCGCGCCGGGCACGAGCTCGGGAACCACACCTTCTCGCACGACTACGCGCTCACCCGCCGGTCGCGGGAGGAGATCGAGGAGGAGGTGCGCCGGGGCGCCCAGGCCATCGCGGCCGCGACCGGGGCCGCGCCGGCGGGGTTCCGCGCCCCCGGCTACACGGTCACCGCGCCGCTCCTCGACGCGCTGCGGGCGCAGGGCTACCGCTACGACTCCTCCGCCTTTCCCGCGCCGCCCTACTGGCTCGCCAAGGCGGCGGTGATGGGCGGGCTCGCCCTCCTCGGCCGGCCCTCGCGCGCCATCCTCGACCGGCCCCGCGCGCTGCTCGCCCCGCGCGCGCCCTACCGCGCCGACCCGGCGGAGCCGTACCGCCGCGCCCGCGCCGGCGAGGACGCGCTGCTGGAGCTGCCCGTCACCACCGGCCTGTTCGGGTTCCCGCTCGTCGGCACGTTCGTCGCCACCTTCCCCCCCGCCCTGCTCGGCGCCCTCCGCGCCGGGACCGCGCGGCTGCCGCTCTTCAACCTCGAGCTCCACGGGGTGGACCTCCTCGACGCCTCCGACGCGAGCCCCGGCCTCGCGGCCCGCCAGCGCGACCTGCGCGTGCCCGCGGCGGCGAAGATCGCCCGCATCGAGCGCTTCGTGCGATCGCTCGCCGACCGGGAGTGGGTGACGCTGGAGGACGCGGCGAGGCGGCTCGGAGCGGGGTAGCGGCATCGTGGCCGCGCCTCCGCGTCCCTCGCGAGCCGCGCCTTCCCGCGCCCCGGCGCGCGCGCCCGTGGTAAGCCCTACCCCATGGCGGACCTCGGCGCGCTGCTCAAGGAGCGGCTCCAGGCGCTCACCTGCGAGCTCGGCGGCCCCGGCATGCGGGCCCGCATCGACAAGCTCACCCCGCCCCGCAACGAGTTCGGCGTCGATCCCTACGGGTTCGACCTCGACTACACCACCGCCGCCCTCGCGCCGCTGCTCTGGCTCTACCGGAAGTACTTCCGGGTCGAGGTGCACGGGATCGAGCACGTGCCCACCGAGGGGCGGGTGCTGCTCGCCGCCAACCACTCCGGCCAGCTCCCGTTCGACGCCGCCATGATCCTGGTGGCGCTCTTCGTCGAGCTCGACCCGCCCCGCGCGGCCCGCACCCTGGTCGAGCGGTGGGTCTCGACCCTGCCCTTCGTCTCGACCCTGTACGCCCGCTGCGGGCAGATCGTCGGGACGCCCGAGAACTGCCGCCGGCTGCTGGCCGCCGACGAGGCGCTCATCGTCTTCCCGGAGGGCGTGCGCGGGCTCAACAAGCCCTGGTCGAAGCGCTACCAGCTGCAGGGCTTCGGGCAGGGGTTCCTGCGCCTCGCGCTCGAGTGCGACACCCCCATCGTGCCGGTCGGCGTGGTGGGCGCCGAGGAGCAGTCGCCCCAGCTCGCCGACCTCAAGGGGCTGGCCCGGCTGCTCTCCATGCCCGCCCTGCCGCTCACCCCCACCGGCCTGCCCTTCCCGCTCCCGGCCCGCTACCACCTGCACTTCGGCGCGCCCATGCGCTTCGAGGGCTCGCCGGACGACGAGGACGCCGAGCTGGAGCGGAAGGTGGACCAGGTGAAGGCGGCCATCGACGGGCTCCTGAAGCGCGGCCTCGCCGAGCGCAAGCACGTCTTCTGGTGAGGAACCCCGTGCGCCCCCTCCCGCCCGTCTCCTTCCCCGGCATGCCGCGCTCCGTGGCCATCACCGGCATCTCCGGCAACCTCGGGCGCGCCCTCGCCAAGCTGCTGCACACCGAGACCCGCCTGGTGGGCATCGACCGCCGCCCGTTCCGCGAGCAGCCCAAGGACGTGGTCCACCACCAGGTGGACATCCGCAAGAAGAAGCTCGACGACGTCTTCCGGCACGAGCGGATCGACGCGCTCATCCACCTCGGCATCATGCACGACCCGCGGATGCCCTTCTCCGAGGCGCACCGCTTCAACATCCTCGGCACGCAGAAGGTGCTCGAGCTGTGCGCCAAGCACGGGGTGAAGAAGGTGGTGGTGCTCTCGAGCGCCAACGTCTACGGCCCGCTCCCCGGCAACTCCCACTTCCTCGGGGAGGAGACGCCGCTGCTCGCCGCCGAGCGCTTCAGCGACCTGCGCGACCTCGTCGAGCTCGACATGTACGCGCAGTCCTTCCTCTGGAAGCACCCCGAGCTGGAGACGGTCATCCTCCGCCCGGTGCACATCGTCGGCCCCACGGTGCGGAACGCCCCGTCCAACTACCTGCGGCTGCCGCAGCCCATCACCGTCCTCGGCTTCGACCCCATGGTGCAGCTCATCCACGAGGAGGACGCCTGCCGCGCGCTGGCGCTGGCCCTCCGGCCGGGCGTGCGCGGCGTCTACAACGTCACCGGGCCGGGCGAGGTCCCGCTCTCGGCCGTGCTCCGCGAGCTCGGGCGCAAGCCCATCCCGCTGCCCCACTTCCTGGTGCGGTCGCTGGTGCGGCGGGCGTTCGACGCCCGGCTGACCAGCTTCCCGCCGGGCGAGCTCGACCACATCCAGTACCTCTGCGTGGTGGACGGCTCGCGGGCGGTGCGCGACCTCGGCTGGGCGCCGCAGTACGGGCTCCGGGAGACCATCCGCAGCGTCGTCCCGTCGTGAGCCGGGCGGCCGGGCGCGCGCCGCTGGCGGACCGCCCCGCGGACGAGTAGAACCAGCGGTCCCCATGTCCGATCGCCTCGTTCGCGGCCTGTTCCAGGACCGCGGCCTCCGGGCCGTGTTCGTCCGCGTCACCGACACCGCCCGCATCTCCCGCGTGCTCCACGGCCTCTCCCCCGCCGCCGCCCGGGTGTTCGCCGAGGCCCTGGCCGGCGGCCTGCTCGCGGCCGCGCTGCAGAAGGACGGCAGCCGGGTGAACCTGCAGCTCGCCTGCGACGGGCCGCTGCGCGGGCTGCTGGTGGACGCCGGCCAGGACGCCAGCGTGCGCGGCTACGTCCGCGCGCCGCGGGTGGACTTCCCCGGCGACCCGCGCGCCGCCGCCCGCGCGGCGCTCGGCGCCGGAGGGTACCTCTCGGTGCTCCGGGACCAGGGGAACGGGCAGTACCACCGCAGCCAGGTGGAGCTCGAGGAGCTCTCCCTGGCCGGCGACCTGCGCCGCTTCTTCGAGCGGAGCGAGCAGGTCGAGTCGGCGCTCGACCTGGTGGTGGTCGCGCGGGAGGGCGAGCCGCTCGGGGACGCGGCCGGCGTGCTGATCCAGAAGCTCCCCGGAGGGGACCAGGCGGCCCTGGAGCAGGTGCGGGCGCGCGTCGAGGAGGGCGCCTTCGCGCGCGCCGTGGAGGCGGGCGCCCCGGCGCAGGAGGCGCTCGCCGCCGTGGCCGGGCCGGGCTTCGAGCTCCTCGGCGACCTCGAGGTCGCCTACCGCTGCTCCTGCGGCCCGGAGCGCGCCCGGGTGGCGGTCTCGGCCCTCGGCCGCGACGGGCTCCTCGACGTGCTCGCCCACGAGAAGCAGGCGGTGGTGACCTGCGAGTTCTGCCGGCAGACCTACGTGGTCGCCGAGCCCGAGCTGCGGGGGATCGTCGAGCGACTCGGCGCGTCATCCTGACCGCCCCTTCGTGCTAGATTCGGCCCCTTCCCGCCCCGGGACGCCCCCGCTCGAGGAGCCGCCATGGTCACCCGAAACGCCAAGTCGAAGCCGGCCCGCGCCCAGGCAGGGCGCAAGCCGCGCCCCGCCCCCGCGCCGAAGGCCGAGCCCGCGCGCAAGCCGCGCCGCGCCGC
>JAJXVM010000005.1 GCA_021782135.1 Myxococcales bacterium
GCCGCGGCCGGCGCCGGGATCGGCGCGCTGCTCGGCGGCTGGAAGGGCGCGGCCATCGGCGCGGGCGTGGGCGCGCTGGCCGGCGGCTCGGTCGGCCTCTACCTCGACAAGCAGGCGAAGGAGCTGCAGCAGGTCGCCGAGACGAAGCGCACCGAGAACGGCGTGCTCGTGAACATGAAGGGCGAGATCCTCTTCGACAGCGGCAGCGCCGTGCTGAAGCCGGAGGCGGTGTCCCAGATCCAGCAGGTGGGAGACATCCTCGCCAAGTACTCCGACGACCGCGTCCAGGTGCTCGGCTTCACCGACAACGTCGGGCGCGCCGCCCTCAACGAGGAGCTCTCCCAGCGCCGCGCCAACGCGGTGAAGGAGGTGCTGGTGGGCCGCGGCGTGCAGCCGGTCCAGATCACCGCGCTCGGCATGGGCGAGGCCCGGCCCGTGGCCGAGAACAGCACCGCCGCCGGCCGGGCCAAGAACCGCCGGGTCGAGGTGCACATCGACGTGCCGAAGCCGACGGCGTAGCCCCCCCTCCCTGACCCTCCCCCGCGGCGCGGGGGAGGGAAGGAGACGGCGCCCCGCGGTGCCCATGTCGGGCGAGCGCTCGCGGCTCGTCTCGCCGCGGCTCGGCGCCGGACCCGGGCCGGCCCTTCAGCCCTGCTCGAGCAGCCGGTCGTGCTCCCGGTCCTGCTCGGCGAGCTGCGAGAAGAAGGCCGCCACATGGGGATCGGCGCCGGGGACCAGGAACTGGGAGTGCATGCCGACGAAGAGCCGCTCCAGCTCGGCGAAGCGGATCTTCACCTCGGCGAGCTCCGCCGGCCACGCGCCGGCGCTCAGGGCGGCGAGCTCGCGGCGCGCGGACTCGGCGAGCAGCTCGAGCTCGGACAGCTTCGGGAGCACGGCGGCGTCGAAGCTCCGGGGATCGGTCCGGTAGCGCGCTGCCAGGAGCCGCACCCGGAGCGCGTGCTGCTCCTCCTCCTGCTCCAGCTTGCGGAAGAGATCGCGCGCGCCGGGGTCCGCCGCGAAGCGCCGGGCTGCCTCCCGGTACATGAGGGCGCAGGCCTCCTCGATCTGCGCCGCGGCCTCGAACACGTGGTAGCTGCTTGCCATGGAGCCCGGCAGTATACCCGATCGGGCTCACGCGAAATCCGGCCCGGTCCCGCCGGCGCTTCGGGCGAGCGGCGCGCGCTCGTGAGCCGCCTCGACTTCACCCAGCGCGAAAGATCCGGGGCCGGCGCGAAGGCGATGTCGTCGTCCCGCTCCGGCGGCGGGAGATGTCGGCCACGACCCCGAAATTGCAACATCGCGCGGCGCACCGGTCCAATCCGAGATTAAGATGGGACCTTTCCGGAGGTGGCGCATGCGGTACCGCAAGCTCGGTCGCAGCGACCTGACCGTGTCGGAGATCGCGCTCGGGTCCTGGCTCACCTACGGTGGGGGCGTTCCGCGCGAGCGCGCCGAGGCGTGCGTGCGCCGCGCCCTCGAGGTGGGCATCAACTTCATCGACACCGCCAACGTCTACGCGCTCGGCGCCGCGGAGTCGTTCCTCGGGGAGGTGCTCCAGGACGTGCCGCGCGATCGCTACGTCCTCGCCACCAAGGTCTTCTTCCCCATGTCGCCGCAGGACTCGGGGCTCTCGGCGGCGCAGATTGGCAAGCAGCTCGACGCCTCGCTCCGGCGGCTGCGGGTGGATCACGTGGACCTCTACCAGTGCCACCGCTACGACCCGCGCACGCCCCTCGAGGAGACGATGGCGGCGCTCACCCGGGCGGTGGAGCAGGGGAAGACCCGCTACATCGGGTTCTCGGAGTGGAGCCCCGACCAGATCCGGGCGGCGCTGGCGCTGCCGGGCGCGCGCTTCGTGTCGAGCCAGCCGCAGTACTCCCTGCTCTGGCGCAACCCCGAGCCGGAGGTCTTCCCGCTCTGCGCGCGCGAGGGCATCGGGCAGATCGTCTGGTCTCCGCTGGCGCAGGGCGTGCTCAGCGGCAAGTACCTGCCCGGGCGTTCGCCCCCGCCCGACTCGCGCGCCGCCAGCGCGCAGATGGGCGGGTTCCTGCAGGGCCGGTTCGACGACCGGGTCTACGCCGGGGTGCAGCGGCTCAAGCCCATCGCCCAGGAGCTGGGCGTGACCCTGCCGCAGCTCGCGATCGCCTGGGTGCTGCGGCGGCCCGAGGTGAGCGCCGCCATCATCGGCGCCTCGCGCCCGGAGCAGGTGGAGGAGAACGCGGGCGCCTCCGGCGTGAAGCTCGACGCGGAGGTGCTGGCCCGCGTCGACGCCGCGCTCGCGTGAGCGCCCGTCGGCCGCCGGGAGCGCCGCTCGCGCGCCGCGGTCAGGGCTTCCCGAAGAGGATCTCGTCCACCTCGCGCAGCCAGCCGCGGTTGTGCTGGCCGAGGTCCTCCAGCGTGGGCTGGTAGCGCACGTCGGGCGCGACCGGCCGGTTCTCGAGCGAGAGCCGGGCGAAGAACTCGGGGGCGGCCACCCCGGTGCGCCGCGCGCCGTCGGCCGGGATCGCCCGCTGCACGCCCATGGCGGCGTTCGGGATGGAGAGGGAGAGGAGCCCCTCGGGATCGGTCCAGCGCGCGCCGAGGTTCTGCGCCTCCTGCTGGCTGCCGCCGGCCCCCTCGGTCGGCTCGCCGACCAGCACCGCGCGGCCCGACGCCTCGAGCAGCGCCGCCAGCCGGTCGCAGGCGCTCATGCAGGTGGGGCCGGTGAGCGCGACCACCGCGCCGTCGAACCCGCCCACCGCGCCGTCGGCCCGCACCGGGGCCTCGAGCAGCGCCGGGGCGTAGTCCTGCCGGGCGCGCCGCGCCGCGCCGATCGCCTCGGCCACCCGGCGCGGCTCGAAGGCGTCGTCCCCGCGCGCCGGCACGCCGCCGAGCATGGGCGCCCGCTGCTGGTAGACGAGCTGGTTGAGCGTGCTCGCGCGGACCAGCAGCGCGCCGGCCGGGTAGGTCTGCCGCCTCCGCCCCAGCATGGCGGCCAGCGCGGTGGAGTGGGAGATGTAGCCGCCGCCGTTCTGCCGCAGGTCGAGCACCAGGTCGAGCTGCTTCTCCCGGCACCGCCGCAGGAAGCCCTCCAGCACGGCGGTGAACGGCTCGCGGCGGTCGCCGGAGGCCAACGCCTCCGTGTGGAAGGTGAGGATCTGGGCGTAGCAGAAGGCCCGGTCGCGCCGGCGCACCACCTCGCCGAGCCGGGCCGCGAGGCGCCCGCCGTCGCCGGTGTACTCGCGGAGCCCGGCCGCGTCCGCCGGGGGGAGGATGGGGTCGGTGCGGAGCCAGCCCTCCGCCGCCGCCGGGTCGTGGTCCCAGGCGTTGCGGGCCCGGTCGTAGCGCCAGTCGAGCAGCTCGGTGGTGGGGACGCCGGTGCGGCGCGCCCAGGCCTGGGTGAGGACGTGGGTCTCGGCGTCGGGGGAGGCCCACCAGGGCAGCTCGACGGTCCGGCGCCGGCCGCCGGCCAGGAGCGTGAGCGCGGCGGTGCGCCGGGAGGGCCAGGCGAAGTCGCGCCGCGTGAGGGCATCCACCGCGCGCTCGAGCCGCGCCTCGCGGGAGCTGCCGGGCACGTAGCGCGCCAGCTCGGCGAGCGCGGCCCGCGCCGGCTGGCCGTCGATCGCCAGCACCCGCGTGCCGGGGGCGAGCAGCGCGCCGAGGTCGTGGATCCCGGAGGTGGTCTCGAGCCAGGAGACGAGCTTGCGCTCGACGTTGGCGACGTAGACCTCGCCCCCGACCCGCCGCAGCCCGATCCCTAGCGCCTCCTGCGGCAGGCGCGCCGGGGCGGAGAGCTCGAGGTGGCCGTCCTCGAAGGAGGCGACGCAGCGGCGCATCCGGTCGTAGAAGCGGAGCGGATCGGCCTCGCGGGCGAGGGCCCGCTCGCGCCGCACGCAGCCGTCCAGGGTCCCGCGCGCGTCGAAGGGCGCGCCGCCGGCGGGCGGGAGCAGCCGGCTCTTCACCGGGAAGAACACGTACCGCTTCTCGATCGCCTCTCGCAGCTCGCAGGTGAGCCGCACGCGCTGGCGCGCTCCGCAGAGCGGGGCGTCGCCGCAGCGCGGCGAGTCGCGCAGCGCGGCGATCCCGTCGCAGGGATCGGCCGCCGGGCCGGCCGAGGGAGCGCCGGCCGTCGCGGCGGAGAGCGAGGCGAGGAGCAGGAGGGCGGAGAGGGCGGGCATGTGCGCGGCGGTGCGAGCGGCCCCTCCATCGAGGCCATGCTCGGTCGGCACTGTAGCTGGAAGCCTCGGCAGGGGCAGTAGACGCCCGGGCGGGCGTGAGGTCGGTCCGGCGAACGGTTGTGCCGCGGTGCCGGCCGGCCCAGCTTTTGGGCTTCAACACGAACGAGGAGGTGGCACATGAGGTACGTGAAGCGCGTGCTGGCGGTGTTCGCGTCGGTCTCCCTGCTGGCGGCCGCGCCGGCCCTGGCGCAGGGGGGCGGCGGCGCAGGGGGAGCGGGTGGGTCCGGCACCGGGGCCGGCGGCTCGGCGGGCGAGACGGGCAGCGGGACCGGCTCGGGCTACGGCGGGACGGGCGGCAGCGGCACCGGGTCGAGCGGCACCACCGGCACGGGAGGGAGCTACGGGGGGACGGGGTCGAGCGGAACCGGCACGAGCGGTGAGATGGGCACGGGCAGCGGGACCGGCTCCGGCTCGAGCTACGGCGGGACCGGCAGCTCGGGGACGGGCGGGAGCGGCACGAGCGGCGGAATGGGCACGGGCTCGACCACCGGCTCGGACTCGGGTCGGTAGCGCGCGTCCGGCGCGGGGAGGGGGCGCGGGTGGCTCCGCCGCCCCCTTCTCGTCCGCGCCGGAGGGTGGCGCGCGGCGGCGGCCCCGCGCGGGAGATGGCGGCCTGCGCCGGCGAGACCTGGCCGGCGGTGGCGCGCCGCGTGGGCCGGATCGCCGACTGGCTGGGGGACGCGGAGAACTTGGTCGGGCTGCGCTGACCGCGTAATCTGGCCGGGGGGAAGGGGTACAACCAGGATGCTCATCTGTCAGGCGCTCGCCAGCTTGCTGCTCCTCGCCGCCGCCCCGGCGCAAACCGCCGCCGGGCCCGGGCTCCTGCGCTCGCTCGACTCCGCGCTGGTGCAGGTGACCGAGCGCGTCTCGCCGGCGGTGGTCCAGGTACAGGTGACCGGGTACGGGGGCGCGGACCCGAACATGATGGTGCTGCGGCGGGCCATCGGCTCGGGCGTGATCGTGGACCCGGCCGGTTACATCGTCACCAACGCCCACGTGGTGAGCGGCGCGCGGCGCATCCGCGTGCTGCTCGCGCCGACCGGCGACGGGACCCGCCGCCCGGAGAAGCGCGAGTACGCGGCCCGGGTGGTCGGCTCCGAGCCGGACGTCGACCTCGCCCTGCTCAAGATCGACGCCGTCGGGCTGCCCACGCTGGCGCTCTCGGCGGAGGACGTCCGCCCCGGGCAGCTGGTCTTCGCGATCGGCAGCCCCATCGGCCTCGCCAACTCGGTCACGCTGGGCGTCATCTCCTCCGTCGCGCGCACCCCCGACCCGGCCCGGCCGCAGGTGTTCATCCAGACCGACGCCCCCATCAACCCGGGCAACAGCGGCGGACCGCTGGTGGACACCGAGGGGCGGGTGGTGGGGATCAACACCAGCATCGTCACCCAGGGCGGCGGGTCGGAGGGGCTCGGGTTCGCCATCCCGTCGGCGGTGGTGCGGGTGGTGACCGACAGCCTGCGCCGCTTCGGGCACCTGGAGCACCCGGTGCTCGGCATCTCGGCGCAGGAGATCACCCCCGGCCTCGCCTCCGGGCTCAAGCTCTCGCAGGACTGGGGGGTGGTGGTCGCCGACGTCGCCCCCGGGAGCCCGGCGGAGCGGGCCGGCGTGCGCGCCGGCGACCTCCTGCGCGCCGTGGACGGGCGCCCCATCGACGGCATGCCGGCGCTCACGCTGGCCGTCTTCCTGCATCAGGGGGGCGCTCCGGTGAAGCTCACCATCCTGCGCGGAGCGGAGAGGCTGGAGCTTTCGGCGACCGGGATCGAGCCGAACCACCCGGTGGACAAGCTCGGCAGCGCCGACGTCCCCATGACCCCGGTGCCGGCGCTGGGCGTGCTCGCGGCCACGGTGGACGCCCGCGTGCGGCAGCTGCTCCCGCCGCTGCGCGAGCCCGCCGGCGTGGTGGTGGCCGGGCGCACCCTCGCCTCGGCCGAGCTCGAGACCGGCCTCGAGCCGGGGGACGTGATCCACGCGGTGAACCGCACCCCGGTGGCGTCGCTCGACGAGCTCACCCGCGCGCTCGCCGAGGCGCGGCCGCGCGACCGCGGCGTGCTGCGGGTGGAGCGGCGCGGCGCGCTCATCTGGCTGGAGTTCGACCTGGACTGAAGCTTCGGCGGCGCCCCGGGCGCCAGGGAGGAACCGTGCAGTACGTCCGCTTCGGCCGCACCGGCCTGCGCGTCTCGCGCCTGTGCCTCGGCACCATGACCTTCGGCAACCAGTGCGACGAGGGGACCTCGCGCGCCATCCTCGACGCGGCGGCGGCGGGCGGGATCACCTTCCTCGACACCGCCGACGTCTACCCGCTCGGCGGCACCCCGGCCACCGCCGGGCGCACCGAGGAGATCCTGGGGCGCTGGCTGAAGGGCCGGCGCCACGAGCTCGTCGTCGCCACCAAGTGCTTCGGGCCCATGTCGGAGCGCCCCTGGGACCGCGGCAACTCGCGCAAGCACGTGCTCGACGCCATCGACGCCTCGCTGCGCCGGCTCGGCACCGACTACGTGGACCTCTACCAGCTCCACCAGCCCGACCCCGAGACCCCCATCGACGAGACGCTGCGGGCCCTCGAGGACGTGGTCCGCGCCGGGAAGGCGCGCTACGTCGGCTGCTCCAACTTCCTGGCCTGGCAGGCGGCGCGCGCGCTCGGCCGCAGCGAGGCGCTCGGGGTGGCGCGCTTCGAGTCGGTGCAGCCGCGCTACAACCTGCTCTTCCGGGAGTTCGAGCGCGAGCTGTTCCCGCTCTGCCGCGAGGAGGGGCTGGCGGTCATCCCCTACAACCCCATCGCCGGCGGGCTCCTCTCCGGCAAGCACCGGCTCGCGGGAGGCCCGCCGCGGGGCTCGCGCTTCACCCTCGGCACCGCGGCCGGCATCTACCAGGAGCGCTACTGGCACGAGCGGATGTTCGGCACGGTGGCCCAGCTCGGCGAGGTCGCGGCCGAGGCCGGGCTGCCGCTCGTGACCCTCGCCGTCGCCTGGGTGCTCGCGAATCCGGCGGTGACGGCGCCCATCCTCGGCGCCAGCCGGCCGGAGCAGCTCGCGCCCTCCCTCGCCGCGGCCGAGGCGGCGCTGGCGCCCGACCTGCTCGCGCGCCTCGACGCGCTCACCCGCGAGTACCGGCGGGGCGACGCGACGCGCTGATCCGGCGGCCGGGGCGGCGCGCGAGCGCGCACCTCGTCCGACATGAACGGTTTTCACCGACGCGGCGAACCGTGACGAAAAGCGGACACCGGCGCCAAAGCACCACGCCGTCTCCGCGCCCGCCGAGCCGCGGGCGCGAGCGGTCGATGGCTCGCAACGCCGCGACGCCGCGCTGGATTCGGCCACCCTCGGGCCCGTGACCCGGAGGGGCCGCCGGCCAGGCGGGCGCTGGCCCGCTTCTTGGAGTGGTGTGCCCGCAGCCAGTCCGTGAGGCCAGCCATGCCGAACGAAACCTCCGAGCTCGTCCTCGTCTTCGGCCCTCCCGACGACGCGCTGTCGCAGGCGCTCCAGGAGGTCGGCGGCTTCTCCGAGGTCCGGTTCTGCGAGAGCCGGGGAGCGGCGACGTCGGTGCTCTCGGAGTCCACCCCGATGCTGATCCTCGTCGCCGGCCCCACCTCGCCGGAGCTGGTCGGCTTCCTCGAGGGCCTCCGCGACCGCGACGAGCTCGCGAGCGTGCCCGTGCTCGACGTCGAGGACGTGCGCCCCATGCTCGAGGGGCGGGACGCGGCCGGGCTGCGCTGATCCCGCGGGGACGCCCGGGCCGCTCCGCTCCGCGCGCGGGGAGGCGGCGCCCTCGAGGGCGCGGGGCGCTGCCGCGTCGCCGCAAGCCCAGGGTCAACGCCCAGCCTATCGCGCCGCGTCATTTCCTGAAAGTCAAGGGACCCGGATGTGACCTTGCTGCCCCACCGGACGCAAGTGACACTGGGCGGCCCTGTATCCCTTTTTCGACTCCCAGAGGACCTCCGCATGACCACCAAGGCGATCAAGCCGATCCTGACGAACCCGCTCGATCCCCCGGAGAAGGTCGAATTCACCATCCCGAACGAGATCGCCCGGGCGACCGGCGCCTACGAGGAGGTGATGAAGGAGGGGCACGACCTGATCCGGCGGCCCCTCCGCTCGGTGGCCATCGACCAGATCGAGAAGCAGCACGCCAAGAAGCGCATGACGGTCTGGGAGCGCATGCGCGTCCTCACCGAAAAGCCGCCCAACGTGCTGTACCAGAACTGGGGCAAGAACCTCGACGGCGCCTCGCTGGTCACCGCCATCCTCGACATCGACGGCCGCGACGTCGCCTGCTACGGGCACGACTTCACCGTGCGCGCCGGCTCGATGGACGCCACCAACGGCAACAAGCTGGCGCGCCTCTTCCGCCTGGCCGGCGAGAAGGGCATCCCCCTCATCGGCATGAACGACTCGGCCGGCGCCTACGTGCCGGCCGGCGTGGGCGGCCTCGACGGCTACGCCGAGGCCTTCACCGCGCTGCGCAAGATCAGCGGCGTGGTCCCCTCGATCATGTGCATGTTCGGCTTCAACGCCGGCGGCGGCTCCTACCTGCCGCGGCAGGGA
Source organism: Myxococcales bacterium (assembly GCA_021782135.1). Lineage (GTDB taxonomy): Bacteria > Myxococcota > Myxococcia > Myxococcales > Anaeromyxobacteraceae > Anaeromyxobacter_B. Next base: position 8,762 of record JAJXVM010000005.1, read on the forward strand.
AGCTTCGTCATCCAGCCCGCCGACACCTTCTTCGGCCTCACCGGCCCGGGCGTGGTGAAGTCGGTGCTGGGCGAGGACATCAGCCCCGAGGACCTGGGCGGCCCCAAGGTGCACGGCGCCTCCGGCGTGGCCGACCTCACGGTGATCGACGAGCTCGCCGCGCTGCGCCAGGCGGTGCGGCTCCTCGGCTACCTGCCCGACAACAACGGGGTCGCGGCCCCCTTCCAGCAGACCAGCGATCCGCTCGACCGCAAGACCTGGGAGATCAACACCCTCCTCAAGAAGGCCTTCAACTCGCCGACCGGCTTCAACACGCCCTTCGACGTGTCGATCATCATCCAGCAGGTCTGCGACCACGGCGACTACTTCGAGATCCAGCCCGAGCGCGCCAAGGAGGTGGTGACCGCCTTCGGCCGCCTGGGCGGGCACGTGGTCGGCTTCGTCGCGAACAACAGCGCGGTCGGCTCCGGCCAGATCGACTGCGACACCGCGCTCAAGATCGCCAGGTTCGTCCGCTTCTGCAACATCTACAACATCCCCATCATCTTCATGGAGGACACCACCGGCTTCCTCCCCGGCCGCGAGCAGGAGGCGCGCGGCATCGTGCAGGCGGGCCGCTCCATGCTCGACGCCATCGTGGACGTCCGCACCCCGCGCATCCTCCTCATCCTGCGCAACGCCTTCGGCGGCGCGTACGCCTCGTACAACAACTACCCGACCGGCGCCGATCTGGTGCTGGCGCTCCCCACCACCCGCCTCGCGGTGATGGGGCCCGCCGGCAAGGAGTTCGTCTACAAGGACGAGCTCCGCAAGCTGCGCGCCACCGCCGCCGACATGGTGAAGAAGGGCATCCACCAGCGCACCACCGCCGGCATGGACGGCGAGGACGCCAAGCGCGACGCCGAGAAGGAGGCGCTCGACTGGCTCAAGGCGCAGGAGGCGGTGCTCTCCCGCCGCTACGAGCAGGAGCTCATGAACCCGAAGGAAGGGCTCTCGCTCGGCTCCATCTCCTCGATCGTCATGCCCACCGACCTGCGGCAGGTGCTGGGCGAGAACATGGCCTTCCTGATGCGGCACTACCGGCCGTCGCCGATGGCCGGGCCGCAGCGCGAGTTCCACTAGCCCGTCGGAAGCAGCCGACCTCGAATTCACCGGAGAGACGAACCGATGGCTCCCAAGACCGACTGGTACCAGCAGAACCCGCTCACCCACCGCGACCGCCGGCTCGCCGGCGCGGCCTCGGAGTGGGTGCGCTCCTTCGCCTGCGAGGATCTGAAGCCGCTCATCGTCTGCCGGGGCCCCATCCGCAAGGAGGCGATGGACGTCTTCGAGGAGATGGGGATGGCCCACTACGGGATCCTCCTCTCCGAGAAGGACTCCATCGTCTACCCGAACGCGCTCGCCCCCGAGCTGCGCAAGCTCACCGACAACAGCCGGGTCCACCGGCTGCCCGACTACACCGGCGCGAGCAAGGAGGAGCGCGTCGAGCGGATGCACCAGATCGTGCAGATCGCGAAGGACAACGGCTACGACTCGATCTTCGCCGGGTACGGCTTCATGGCCGAGGACGAGGAGTTCGTCGCCACCGTCGAGAAGGCCGGCCTCAAGTTCATCGGCCCGAACTCGGTGGCCCAGGCGCGCGCCGGCAAGAAGGACGAGGCCAAGCGCACCGCGCTCGAGGTCGGGGTGAGCGTCACCCCCGGCGTGAACGACGTCTCGGCCCGCGCCCTCCTCCGGAAGCTCCCCACCCGCAAGAAGCTGCTGCTGGTGGTGGAGGCGCGCGAGCTCGACTGCGATCCGAGGATCGTGAACGACGAGAGCACGCCGCTCGAGGTGCTGGCGGAGCACGTCCTGCAGGGCTGCTACGCCAAGGGCATCGACATGTTCTCGATCGACGAGCTCGCCGAGGAGGTGCAGCGCGAGGTCGCCGAGATGTTCCAGAAGTACCCGGGCAGCCGGGTGCGCCTCAAGGCCATCGGCGGCGGCGGCGGCAAGGGCCAGCGCATCCTCGGCGCGAGCCTGCTCGCCCACGAGAGCCCGAGCCCGGAGCAGGTGGCCCAGGCGGCCGCCGAGGCGCCGGCCGCGGTGCGCGAGATCCTGAACGAGGTGAAGGCCACCGGCGTCGGCGACAACAAGAACGTCCTCATCGAGCTCAACATCGAGCAGACCCGCCACAACGAGATCCAGCTGCTCGGCAACGGCAAGTGGTGCATCTCGCTCGGCGGCCGCGACTGCTCGCTGCAGATGCACGAGCAGAAGCTGCTCGAGATCTCGGTCACCCAGGAGGCGCTCGCCACCGGCATGGAGCGGGCCAAGGCCGAGGGGCGCGCCGCCGAGGCCCGGTCGCTCGCGACCGACCTCGAGATCCTGAGGCGCATGGAGGCCGACGCCGCCCGCTTCGGCGAGGCGGTGGGGCTCGACTCCGCCTCCACCTTCGAGTGCATCGTCGACCGCGACCGCTACTACTTCATGGAGGTGAACACCCGGATCCAGGTGGAGCACCGGGTCACCGAGCTCTGTTACACGCTCAAGTTCACCAACCCCGACGACCCGAACGACTCCTTCGTGGTCGAGTCGCTGGTCGAGGCGATGGCCCTCATCGCCCGCCACAAGGAGCGGCTGCCCAGGCCGGAGCGGATCCCGCGCTTCGCCGCGGCCGCCGAGGCCCGCCTCAACGCCACCGACGCCTCCCTCGCCCCGCACGCCGGCGGCCTCATCCGCTACTGGTCGAAGCCCATCGAGGGGGAGATCCGCGACGACCAGGGCATCTGCCTGCCCAACCCCGACACCGGCAAGTTCATGCGCTACCGGGTGGCCGGCGCCTACGACTCCAACATCGCGCTCCTCCTCACCAAGGGCGAGGACCGGCTCGACAGCTACCGCAAGCTCTCGCGGGTGCTCGGCCACATGCGCATCCGCGGCGTGAACCTCGCCACCAACCTCGAGTTCCACTACGGCCTGGTCAACTGGTTCATCGGCCAGAACGTGATGGCGAAGCCCACCACCCGCTTCGTCGTGCCCTACCTGACGCTCCTCGGCCGGCTCAAGGAGGAGGCCAGCAAGGTCGACACCACCTTCGCCTTCGTGGAGATGAAGAAGCACTACGCGAAGCAGGTGGCCGCCGAGTACCCGGGCGACCCGGCCATGGGCAAGGCGGTCTCGGAGGTGCTCGACCGCAAGGGCACGCTGCTCACCCGGCCCATCAGCCGGCTGCTCGAGGATCCGCACCTCTTCGCCGGCTGGCTCAGCCTCTTCCGCGGCAACTACCGGATCGAGAACGGCCGGCTGATCTGGGTGCGCAACGCCCTCGGGGTGCTCAACGAGACCTACGAGTACCTCAACATGGCGTACAACCCGCGCGCCCCGGCCGCCGAGGTGATCTGGCAGCACGACCACGAGCTGCTGCAGAAGCCGCTGCGCTTCTACCAGCAGCTCCGCCAGACCTTCGGGATCGAGCGGCAGGAGTTCTACAAGCTGAACGACATCCTGCGCAGCGAGACCCCGCAGGGCGGCTACGACGCCGAGGTCTGGGCCCAGATCCGGGCGGCCCACTTCGGCTTCCAGTCCGGCAACGAGCTGCTGGGCATGCTCTTCATGCTCGCGGAGAAGGTGCGGTTCTTCGACTTCCGGGTCGAGGAGGACCTCGACGTCACCATCCCCGACTACCTGAACGAGCCCGAGCTGCAGGCCCGCATGAAGAAGGTGCTGGTGCCCCCGCCCGCCACCAAGGCCGACGAGATCGTGGCGGTCTGCGGCGGCATGTACTACGGGCAGGAGGCCCCCGGCCGCCCGCGCTTCGTCGCCGAGGGCATGCACTTCGAGAAGGGGCAGCCGCTCTACATCATCGAGGTGATGAAGATGTTCAACACCGTGCGGGCGCCGTTCTCGGGCACCATCGAGAAGGTCCTCATGGCCGGCGGCGACGGCACCATCGTCCAGAAGGGTCAGCCGCTCTTCAAGATCGTCCCCGACGAGAAGTTCGTGGAGGTCGATCCGAAGGAAGTGGAGCGCGAGCGCCGCGCCCGCACCGGCGAGTACCTGAAGGCGATCCTCACCACCTTCGAGGAGAAGTTCGCGGCCGCGGATCCGCGCGCCAGCGAGCACGAGCGGAAGCAGAAGCCCGGGCGGCTCAAGGCCGTCTCGTCCTAGCCGGCGGCCCTTCCGGCCTCCGCGCGGCGCCAGGGACCCCGCCTTGTGGCGGGGTCTCTCCTTGTGTACCCTGCGTCCGCGGAAATGACCCACGTCAGGAGAACCGGAATGCCGAGACTGAAGCCCTTCCTGCCCCTGCTCGCGCTGCTCGCCTTCGGCGCCTGCAAGTCCGCCAAGCAGCCCACCACCGTCAAGATCGGCGTCTTCGAGCCGATGACCGGCGCCAACGCCGCCGGGGGCGCGATGGAGGTGGAGGGCATCAAGCTCGCCAACCAGCTCTACCCGACCGTCAAGGTGGGCGAGAAGGAGTACAAGATCGAGCTGGTGGTCGTGGACAACAAGTCCGACAAGGTCGAGGCGGCCAACGCGGCCCAGCGGCTGGTGGACCAGGACAAGGTGAACGTGGTCCTCGGCTCCTGGGGCTCCTCGCTCTCGATGGCCGCCGGCCCGATCGTGAAGGACAAGAAGATCCCGGCCATCGCCCTGTCGGCGACCAACCCGCTCGTCACCCGCGGCAACGACTACTACTTCCGCGTCTGCTTCATCGATCCCTTCCAGGGGACGGTGATGGCGAACTACGCCGTCAAGCAGCTGCACGCCAAGAAGGCGGTCATCGTCCGGGAGGTCTCGAACGACTACTCGGTCGGGCTCGCCAAGTACTTCGCCGACACCTTCAAGAAGCTGACCGGCGACCAGGGCGCGATCCTGGGCGAGCTGAACTACAACACCAACGACCAGGACTTCACCGCCCAGCTCACCACGCTCAAGTCGATGAAGCCGGACGTGATCTTCGCGCCGGGCAACTACACGGAGAGCGCCCTCATCATCAAGCAGGCGAGCGAGCTCGGCATCACGGCGCCCTTCCTCGGCGGCGACACCTGGGAGGCGCCGGAGTTCCTCGACGTCGGCAAGAAGGCCACCGAGGGCGCGACCTTCTCGACCTTCTTCGCCACCGAGGTCCCGATCACCGACACCAGCAAGACCTTCCTCGACGCCTACCGCAAGCAGTACGCGAAGGAGCCGGCGGCGGCGACCGCGCTCGGCTTCGACGGCTACCTCGTCGCGCGCGCGGCCATCGAGAGGGCCGGCAGCCTCGACGGCGCGAAGATCCGCGACGCCCTGGCGAGCACCAAGGACTTCCCGGGCGCGGCGGGCCTCATCACCTTCGACGAGAACCGGGACGCCACCAAGAGCGCGGTGATCAAGACGGTGAAGGGTGGGAAGTTCACCTACCTCACCACCGTCCAGCCGTAGCCGGACCACTCCCGGCCGGGCGGACGGACGATCGCCCGGCCGGCCGCTCGGGGCGGGGGGCCAGACTTGGCCCCCCGTTCGCGTTTCCAGTACTGTGCGCCCGCCATGACGCTCCCGCTCCTCCTCCAGCACCTCGCGAACGCGCTGGCGCTGGGCAGCCTCTACGCGCTCATCGCCATCGGCTACACGATGGTCTACGGCATCCTGCGCCTCATCAACTTCGCGCACGGCGACGTCTTCATGCTGGGCGCGTACGTGGCCTTCTACTGCGTGGCGCTGTTCCTGCTGCCCTGGTGGGCCTCCTTCGTCATCGCCATCGTGGTGACCGCCCTCATGGGCGTGCTGCTGGAGCGCGTCGCCTACCGGCCGCTGCGCGACTCGCCGAAGATCTCGGTGATGATCAGCGCCATCGGCGCCTCGTTCCTCATCGAGAACGTGGCGGTGGTGCTCTTCGGCGGCCGCCCCAAGGGCGTGGCGGTGCCCGACATCCTCAACGTCAAGCTCACCCTGGGCGCGGTCTCGGTGATGTCGGTGAGCCTCGTCATCCCCATCTGCACCTTCGCGCTCCTGGCGGTGCTGCTCTGGGTGGTGGGGAAGACCCGGACCGGCATGGCCATGCGCGCGGTCTCGACCGACCTGGACGCCGCCCGCCTGCAGGCCATCGACGTGAACCGGATCATCTCCTTCACCTTCGGGTCCGGCTCGCTGCTGGCCTCCTTCGGCGGCATCCTCTGGTCCTACAAGTACCCGCAGCTCAACCCGCTCATGGGCGTGATGCCCGGCCTCAAGTGCTTCATCGCCGCGGTGATCGGCGGCATCGGCAACATCCAGGGCGCGGTCCTGGGCGGGTTCCTGCTGGGCGCCATCGAGCTGCTCACCATCGCCTTCCTGCCGACCCTCACCGGCTACCGCGACGCCTTCGCCTTCGTGCTCCTCATCGTGGTGCTGCTGGTCAAGCCCTCGGGCCTGCTGGGCAGCCGGCAGGTGGAGAAGGTGTGACGACCATGAGACCGGGACGCAGGCACCTCCTCCTCTCGCTCGCCGCCGGCGCCCTCTTCGTGGTGGCGCTCGCGCTCGGCGACCAGTTCCTCGACTCCTTCCAGCTGCGGGTCTCGAGCCTCTGCGCCATCTACGTGGTGCTGGCGCTCTCGCTCAACCTCGTGAACGGCTTCACCGGCCTGTTCTCGCTGGGGCACGCCGGCTTCATGGCGGTGGGCGCCTACACCTGCGCGCTCCTCACCATGACCCCGGAGCAGAAGGAGATGAACTTCTTCCTCGCGCCGGTCGTGCCCTGGCTGGCGCACCTCAGCATTCCCTTCCTGCCGGCGCTGGTCGCCGCCGGGCTGGTCGCGGCCCTCATCGGCTTCCTGGTCGGCGCGCCGGCGCTCCGGCTCAAGGACGACTACCTCGCCATCGCCACCCTCGGCTTCGCCGAGATCATCCGGGTGGTGCTCACCAACACCCAGACCCTCACCAACGGCGCCCTCGGCCTGAAGGGGCTCCCGATGTACGCGACCACCTGGGTGGTCTGGCCCTGCGCGGCGCTCTCGGTGGCCTTCATGGTCTTCCTCACCCGCTCCAGCTACGGGCGGGCGATGAAGGCGGTCCGCGACGACGAGATCGCGGCTGGGGCCATGGGCGTGGACGTGTTCCGGGTGAAGGTGGTGAGCTTCACCGTCTCGAGCTTCATGGCCGGCGTGGGCGGCGCGCTGCTCGGGCACCTCCTCACCACCATCGACCCGAAGATGTTCACCTTCATGCTCACCTTCAACATCCTGCTGGTGGTGGTGCTCGGCGGGATCGGGTCCATCACCGGCTCGGTGATCGCCGCCATCGGGGTGACCATCCTGATGGAGGTGCTGCGGTTCCTCGACGGCCCGCTGAACTTCGGCCTCTTCGAGACCGAGGCCCGCCCCGGGCTGCGCATGGTGGTCTTCTCGCTCCTGCTCATGGCCGTGGTGCTCTTCCGGCAGCGCGGGCTCATGGGCAACCGCGAGTTCTCCTGGAGCATGTTCTCGCGCGCCGGCCTCGCGCGGCGGGAGGACGGCCGTGCTTAGGACCGAGAACGTCACCATGAAGTTCGGCGGCCTCACCGCCGTCTCCGAGCTCTCGCTCGAGATCGGGAAGAACGAGATCGTGGGGCTCATCGGCCCGAACGGCGCCGGCAAGACCACCGCGTTCAACTGCATCACCGGCGTGAACGCCCCCACCAGCGGGAAGGTGATCTTCCAGGGCGAGGAGATCACCGGGCTCCCCCGCCACCAGGTCACGAGGCGCGGCATCGCCCGCACCTTCCAGAACATCCGGCTCTTCCGCGAGCTGTCGGTGCTGGAGAACGTGCTGGTGGGCTGCCACCTGCAGCTGCGCGCCAACCTCTTCGAGGCCACGCTCCACCTGCCGGGCTACCGGCGGCGGGACCGCGAGGCGCGCGCCTTCGCGATGTCGCTGCTCGAGGAGGTCGGCCTCGCCGCCGACGCCGGCGAGCCGGCGGTGAGCCTGCCCTACGGCAAGCAGCGGCGGCTCGAGATCGCCCGCGCCCTCGCCACCCGGCCGTCCCTGCTGCTCCTCGACGAGCCGGCCGCCGGCATGAACCCGCAGGAGTCGGTGGAGCTCATGCACTTCATCCGCAGGATCCGCGACCAGTTCGGCCTCTCCATCCTGCTCATCGAGCACCACATGCAGTTCGTCATGGGCATCTGCCAGAAGCTCTGGGTGCTGGAGTACGGCGTCACCATCGCCCGGGGCGACCCGGCCGCCATCCGGCGCGATCCCAAGGTCATCGAGGCCTACCTGGGGGTGGAGTGATGCTGAAGGTCGAGCAGCTCTCGGTCCACTACGGCGGCATCCACGCCCTGCAGGGCATCGGGCTCGAGGTCCCGGACGGCGCCATCGTGAGCCTCATCGGCGCGAACGGCGCCGGCAAGAGCACCGCGCTCCGCTCCATCGTCGGGCTGGTGAAGCCCTCCGGCGGCTCGATCAGCTGGAACGGCGAGCGGCTCACCGGCCTCGCCACCAAGGACATCGTGTCGCGCGGCGTCTGCCTCGTGCCCGAGGGGCGCCACGTCTTCCCGAACCTGACGGTGGACGAGAACCTGACGCTCGGCGCCTACTCGCGCCGCGACCGGGCCGGCATCGCCGCCGACCGCGAGAAGGTCTTCGGGTTCTTCCCCCGGCTCGAGGAGCGGGCGAAGCAGAAGGCGGGCACGCTCTCGGGGGGCGAGCAGCAGATGCTGGCGGTGGGCCGCGCGCTCATGACCCGGCCGAAGATCCTGATGATGGACGAGCCCTCGCTCGGCCTCGCGCCGCTGGTGGTGAAGATGATCTTCGGGATCGTCCGCGCCATCAACCAGGAGGGCGTGACGGTGCTGCTCATCGAGCAGAACGCCCGCGCCGCGCTGGAGATCGCCGACCACGCCTACGTGCTCGAGACCGGGCGCATCACGCTGCAGGGCTCGGGCAAGGAGCTGCTGGCGCACGACGGCGTGCGCCGCGCCTACCTCGGGGAGGCCGACCCGGTCGCCTGAAGCAGCGCCCGCGCCCGGGCCGCCAGCTCCGCGAAGGGGTGGCGGCCGGCGCGGATGCAGGCGCGCGCCGGCTCGCCGCAGCAGAGGCAGGCGCGCGGCGGGAGGCCGAGCGCCGCCCGGTCCACGGCCACGAGCCCGGGGGCGTAGACGTCGAGGTCGAGGAGGCGCGCCGCGGGGCGGGCCTCCTCGAGCGCCACGCAGCGCGCCTTCACGGCGGGCGGCTCGCCCGGGGCGGCGAAGACCGCGAACGGCCCCAGCGCGTCCTCCGAGCGGTGCAGGAGCCGCTGCCCGGGGAGCGCCCGCGACAGCTCGCGTTCCGCCCAGGCGAAGAGCGCCGCGGCGCCCGGCGGGGTCTTCTCCGCGCCGGGGATGGCGAGGGAGAGGGCGATGAGGGGGCGCCACCCCTCCGCCGCGCGGCGCTCGAGCAGCTCCTGCCGCCGGTCGCGGGCGGCCAGCAGCTCAGGTCCGGACGCGCCGCACCGCATCGATGATGGTCCCGTCGCGGTACTCGATCACCGCCACCACCTCGTCCTCGAAGTCCAGGGCCCGGGGCGTGCCGGTCACGGCGTAGATCTCCCGCTGCAGCTCGCGGATGTCCTTCACCGGCGCGCGCCGGCGCAGGAGCTCCGCCTTGAGCTCGGGCTGGGTGTCGTTGACCGCGATGCCGCGCTCGGTGACCACCACGTCCACCGTCTCGCCGGGCGTGGTCACGGTGGTGACCGCGTCCTTCACGATGGGGAGCCGGCCGCGGATGGACGGGGCGACGATGATCGAGACCGCCGCCCCGGCGGCGGTGTCGCTGTGCCCGCCGGTGTTGTGGAGCAGGTAGCCGTTCGACTCGGTGTTGGCGTTGACGTTGAAGTCCACGTCCACCTCGGTCGCGCCCAGGATGACGCAGTCGAGCCCGTTCACCACCGCCCCGGCGTTGAAGGGGTTGGCGTAGGTGTCGGCGCTCATCTCCACGTGGGCCCGGTTCTTCCGGATCGACTCCACCGCCCTGAGGTCGAAGCACTGCACGTCGAAGAGCGCCTGGAAGAGCCCCTCCTCGAGCATGTCCACGAAGTAGCCGGTGACGCCGCCGCAGCCGAAGCTGCCCTTCACCTTCCGCTCGCGCATGAGGGCGCGCACGTTCTCGGCCACCGCCAGCGAGATCCCGCCCGAGCCGGTCTGGAAGGAGAAGCCGTCGCGCAGCCGGCCCGAGGCCTCGATCACCTGCGCGGCGTAGCGCGCGATCTGCAGCCCCACCGGATCGGTGGTGACGCGGGTGGTGGTGGAGACGATCTTGGCCGGGTCGCCGAGCCGCTGCACCGGGACCACCAGGTCCACCAGGCTCTGCGGGATGCTCACCGGCGCGGCCGGGTAGGGGACGAGGTTGTCGGTGACCGCCACCACCGTGCGGGCGTGCAGGGCGTCGGGGAAGGCGTACCCCATGCTCCCGAAGGCCGAGGGGCCCTGGAGGCCGTTCATGTTCCCCTGCTCGTCGCAGCACGGGGCGGCGATGAAGGCGACGTCGATGGGGACCTCACCGCTCGCCACCGCGCGGGCGCGGCCGCCGTGCGAGCGGACGGTGATGGGGCAGCGCAGCTCGCCCTTGCTGGCGAGCTCGCCGATGAGGCCGTTCACGCCGCACTCGATCCCGGTGATCACCCCCTCGCGGATGAACTCGACCAGCTCGGCGTGGACCGGGTGCACCGAGCTGGAGGCGATCCGGATGTCGCGGATCCCCATGTTCTCGATGACGCGCACCACGTGGTTGAGCAGGTGATCGCCGTTGCGCAGGTGGTGGTGGGTGGCGATGGTCATGCCGTCGCGCAGCCCGGCGCGCTCGATCGCCTCGCGCAGGTCGTGGCAGAGCTTCTTGTCGCCCGGATCGGCGCGCCGCAGCGGCCGGGTGGCCCGGTCCGCCGCGGGCCGCGTCGACCAGGGGTCGCGGTAGGGGACGAGCGGCTTGCCGCCGAAGCGCTCCGGGATCTCGCGGCCGAGGGAGTTCCTAGCCATGGAGGATCGCCTCGTCGGGCACCGAGTCCACCAGCCCCTGCGCGTGCGCCGTGCGGATGACGCGGAAGGCGCGCTTCACCACCGGCGCGTCCACCATCTTCCCTCCCAGCGAGATGACGCCGGTGCCCATCTCCCGCGCGCGCTGGATGGCGTCGATGACCTGCAGCGCGTGCGCGATCTCCTCCGGCTTGGGCGCGAAGACCTCGTGCACCACCTCGATCTGCCGGGGGTTGACGAGCGACTTGCCGGTGAAGCCCAGCCCCTTCACGATCTCGGTCTCGCGCCGCAGCCCGTCCACGTCCTTCACGTCGGCGAAGATGGTGTCGATGGCCTGCACGCCGGCCGCCTTGGCGGCCCAGACCACCCGGGAGCGGGCGTTCATGAGCTCCTGCCCGCCCTTGCTCCGCTCGATCTCCATGCTGGCGGTGTAGTCCTCGGCGCCGAAGGCGAGGCCGAGGATGCGGTCCGAGCTCCGGGACACGTCGATGCAGTTGATGACCCCGTCGGCGCTCTCGATGGAGGGCAGGATCTTGAAGCGGCCGATCTCGAGTCCCAGCTCCTCCTCGAACTCGGTGAGCCGGGTGTCGAGCCGCTCCACGATCTCGGGGGTGTCGGCCTTGGGCAGCCGCACGCCGTCCGGCATCGCCGGGAGCACCTCGCGCAGATCGTCGAGCCCCCAGCGCGTGTCGAGCGGGTTGATGCGGACCAGGACCTCCTTGTTGCGCTCGCGGAAGCCCTCCAGGAACCGGCGCACCAGCCTGCGCGCGGCGTCCTTCTCCGCGGGCGGGACCGCGTCCTCGAGGTCGATCATCACCGCGTCGCAGCGGAACACGCCGATGTTCTGCAGCATCGACGGCATGTTCCCCGGGACGTAGAGCAGCGAGCGCCGCAGCCGGCTGTCGGCCATTCCAGTCACTCCGAGTCGATGTAGACGGTGTGGATGCCGCCGGTCTTGGAGAGGTGCCGCTCCAGCCCCTCGGCCGAGAGCTCGGTGATCACGATCTCGCAGGTGGCGAAGACCCGGGCGTCGTAGAGGTGGCCTCCGAGGACGTCGCCGGAGGAGCGGGAGGCCATGACGTGCAGGTGGCAGTCGAGCTGGCCGTGGTCGTCGGGGAAGACGTTGCCGGTGAGCGCCAGCAGCTCGAGCGGCCCCTCCACCCGGTGCGGGTGGACGCGCGGCTCGGTGAGCGGCAGCCGGGCGCCCGACTTGATGCCGCGGAACTGGACGTCCTGCACCGAGCCGATGGCCGAGACCACCACCGCGTGGCGGACGCCGGCGGCGTGGGCGAAGTCCACCAGCCGCTGCTGCAGGCTCTCGCCGGGCGCGATCTTGAGGACGAAGCGCCGCCCCTGGGCGACCTCCTTGAACCAGAGCCCCTGCATGCTCACTCCCCTCCGGCGCGGAGCAGCGCCGTCTCGAGCCGCGCCTGGATGGCGTAGTCGAGCGCGCCGCGGTCGGTGACCCGCACCCGGCCGGCGCCGACCCCGCGCTCGCGCAGCACCTCCTCGATCTTCGCCCGGATGAGGTGCTCGAACTGGGCCTTCACCGTGGACTCGATCTCGATCACCAGCTCCGGCGCCGGCTCGAGGAACACCATCAGGTCGCTGGACTGCATGGTGCCGGCCTGCGCCTTGCGGACGATGGTCATGCGTGCCTGCCCTCGCTCTCCCGGAGCCGCTCGCGGACCGCGCGCCCCTCGTCCGACAGGAGATAGGCGAGCGTGCAGCCGGGCACAAGCCCCTCGAGCGCGGCCAGGTCGCCGCGGCGCAGGGCGTCGCGCACCCGCGAGGCGCTGATGGGGCCGCCGCCGGCCTCGACGCGCGGGATCTCCACCGGCTCGACGCCGTGCCGCGGCAGCACCCGCCGCATCGCCTGGTTGTAGGCGCGGGTGGCGGCGCAGAGCGGCTCGCTCCCGAAGAAGCGCCGGCGCGCGTGGAAGAACGGGGCGATGCGCCGCCCGAAGAGCTCGAGGTCGAGCTCCATCTGGACCCCGGCGGCGTCGTCCCCCTGCTTGAGGAAGTAGCTCGGGAAGGTGACGGCCGAGATGGCGTAGCGACCGGTGTCGAGGACGCGCACGTTGGCGAGGTCGCGCGTGCCCTCGCGGACCAGCCGCAGCCGGGCCTCGAACGGGAACGCCGAGCGGTCCTCGCGGACGACCAGGACGTAGAGCGTCTCGCAGCGGCGCGCCGCCTGCTCGAGGAGGTGGCGGTGACCGTTCGTGAACGGGTTGCAGTTCACCACCGCCGCGCCGTTGTCGCCTTCCCGCACCAGCGCGCGGTGCCGCTCGAGCCAGCGCCCCAGCCCGCCGCCGTACTCGAGCAGCGCCGCCGGGCCCGCGCTCGCCAGCAGCTCGAAGTTGAGCTCCTCGAAGCTGCGGGCGTGCTCCGGGCGGGTGAAGACGAACAGCGCCTCGTGCCCGGCGGCGAAGGCCAGGGCCGAGATCCCGGTGACCAGCTCGCCGAGCACGCCGCCTCCCTGCCAGGCCGGGTCGACGGCCAGCATCTTGAGGACGCTTCCCTGGCGCGCGCCGGCGCCGACCAGGCGCCCTCCCTCGAAGACGCCCACCAGCTCGTCGAACCCGGGCTCGAAGGAGAGCCCCTGCGCCTCGATGAGCGCGCGGGCGCGCCGCCGGTCGGCCTCGGCCGCCAGCTCCGTCACCATCCGGCATCCAGGGGCTGGCGCACGCCCCGACGCTAGCCGAAGTCGGCGCCGGGCCGCAACGACACGGGCGGAGGCCCCGCCGTGACACGCCGGAGACACGCCCCCGCTAGACGACGGGGTCCCCACGCGAGCGGAGGTGTTCATGGCGCTGTACCCGGAGCTCTTCAAGACCCTCGAGCAGGCCCGCTGGAGCCTCTCGGACGACGTGCCCTGGGACCGGTTCGACCCGGCGAGGCTCTCGGACGAGCAGGCGCTCACGGTGAAGATGAACGCCATCACCGAGTGGTCGGCCCTGCCGGCGACGGAGATGTTCCTGCGCGACAACCGGCACGACAGCGACTTCTCGGCCTTCATGTCGGTCTGGTTCTACGAGGAGCAGAAGCACGCGCTGGTGCTGATGGAGTACCTGCGCCGCTTCCGGCCGGAGCTGGTGCCGAGCGACGAGGAGCTGCACGCGGTCCGCTTCGAGTTCGACCCGGCGCCCCCGCTCGAGACGCTGGCGCTCCACTTCTGCGGCGAGCTGCGGCTCACCCAGTGGTACCGGCGGGCGGCCGAGTGGCACACCGAGCCGGTGATCCGGCACGTCTACGGGCTCGTCTCGCGGGACGAGGGGCGGCACGGCGGGGCCTACCTCAAGTACATGCGCCGGGCGCTGGAGCGGACGCCGGCCGAGGCGCGGGCGGCCTTCGTGAAGCTCGGGGTGCTCATGACCGGCACCCGCGCCGGCAAGCCGCTCCACCCCACCAACCTGCACGTGAGCAAGGGGCTCTTCCCGCGCGACACCGTGCAGAGCCGGCTCCCCGATCCGGCCTGGCTGGAGCGCTGGGTGGACGAGCAGATCCGCTTCGACGCCGGCTGCGAGCGCAAGGTGGTGGGCGCGATCCTGCGCAGCCTGGGCGCGCTCCTCGGCGAGCGCTTCGAGACCCCGCGCGACCTGCAGCGCTACCGCAGGTCCCTGTCGCCGGGGCGGCGGGAGGAGGCGGCTCAGCTCTCGGCGCCGTAGCGCGCGAGCCGTCCGGTGCGCACCGCCGCGCGATGGACCTCGACGAAGAGCCAGCCGGCGGCCGCGAGCCAGAGGAGGGCCAGCCCCGCGCCCGCCGCCAGCGCCGGCGCCGACGCGCCCCGGCCGGCCACCACCGCGCGCAGCCCGTCGAAGACGTAGGACGGCGGGAGGGCCCGCGAGACGGCGCGCATCCAGCCGGGCAGGGTGGCGACCGGGTAGAAGACGCCGGCGAAGGGCGAGAGCACCGCCGGGATGGGCCAGATGAGCCACTCGGCCGATGGGCCGAGCCGCAGCACGATGGCGCAGCCGAGCACGCCGAGGGCGATGCCGAAGAGGAAGAGCACGCCCAGGAACGGCGCCAGGGCCGCGCCGTAGCGCAGGAAGGAGAGGCCGAAGGCGCCGCGAGCGACCGAGACCATCACCGCCACCCCCACCGCGCTGGTGGCCACGCTCGAGAGCACCAGGCCGGCCAGGTACTCGGGGAGCGTGAGCGGGGTGGAGAAGACGTTGAGGAAGCTGCGCGACCAGACGTCCTCGAAGAAGGCCATGGTCACGCCCTGCATCACCCGGCCGAAGAAGTCCCACAGCAGCACCGCGCCGAGCAGCACCGGCACGAAGCTGAAGCCGGAGGCCGACACCGCGTCGAGGTAGCGGGTGATGAAGCCCCACAGCACCACGTCGATGGCCACCCAGGCGAAGAGCGGGATGAGCCGGGCCGGGTTCCCGCGCATCAGGTAGAGCTGCCGCAGGAGGATGGCGCCGACGTGGCGGAGCGGGGTCACGGCGCCTCCCGGATCGAGAGCGGCTCGCGCGCCACCGCCACGAAGAGGTCGTCGAGGGTGGCCTTCCCGTGCTCGGCCGGCAGGGTGCGGGGGTCGCCGGCGAGCAGGATGCGGCCGTGGGAGAGGAACAGCACCCGGTCGCAGACCTCCTGCACCTCGGCCATGTTGTGCGAGGTCCAGAGCACGCCGCCCTCGCCGCTGGCGGCGAAGGCGCGGATGCGCGCGCGCACCTCGCGGGCGGTGGCCGGGTCGAGCGAGGCGGTCGGCTCGTCGAGGAGCAGCAGCCGGGGCCGGTTGAGCAGCGCCTTGGCGAGCGCCACCCGGGTCTGCTCGCCCGAGGAGAGGAGGCCGACCTTGGTGCGGCGGAAGCGGCGCAGGTCGAGGTCGTCGAGGAGCGCCTCGATGCGCGCGCCGAGCCCGGCGACCCCGTACAGGAGGCCGAACACGCGCAGGTTCTGCTCCACGGTGAGGTTCCCCGGCAGCGGGGCGTAGACCGCCGCGAAGTTGGCGCGCGCGAGCGCCCGCGAGCGGTGGCGCGCGAGGTCGCAGCCGTCCACCCGGATGCTGCCCGAGGTGGGGGCGAGCACCCCGAGGATGGTGTTGATGGTGGTGGTCTTGCCGGCGCCGTTCGGGCCGAGCAGCCCCACCGTCTCGCCGCGCTCCACGCGGAAGCCGACCCCGTCCACGGCCAGCTCCGCGCCGTAGCGCTTGCAGAGCGCCTCGACCTCGAGGACCGGCCCGCTCACGCGAGCGCGCGCTCCACCGCCGCGAGGGCGTGCAGCTCGGTGGTGTCGAAGAGCGGAACCGAAACGTCTCCCTGCTGGACGAGCATGGGGATCTCGGTGCAGCCGGCGATCACCCCCTGTGCCCCGGCGCCGACCAGCTGGTCGATGATCGCGAGGTAGCGCCCCTTCGACCGCGGCTCGATCCGGCCCAGCACCAGCTCCTCGTAGATGACCCGATTCACCTCCGCGCGGTCCTCGGGGCCGGGCACCAGCACCTCGAGCCCGTGCCGCTCCTCGAGTCGGCGGCGGTAGAAGTCCTGCTCCATGGTGTAGCGGGTCCCGAGGAGCGCCACCTTGCGCGGCCCGGCGGCGCGCACCGCCTCGGCGGTGACGTCGGCGATGTGGAGGAGCGGGATGCGCACCCCCTTCACCGCCTCCCCGGCCACCTTGTGCATGGTGTTGGCGCAGATGAGGAGCAGGTCGGCCCCGGCGCGCTCCAGCCCGAGCGCGGCCCGGTTCAGGAGCTCGCCCGCCTCGTCCCAGCGCGCCGCCCGCTGCAGCGGCTCGACCTCGCCGAAGTCCACCGAGGCGAGGAGGACCTTCGCCGAGTGGAGCCCGCCCAGCCGCGCCTTCACCGCCTCGTTCACGAGCCGGTAGTAGTGCGCGCTGGACTCCCAGCTCATGCCGCCGATGAGGCCGATGGTCTTCAACGGGCTCCCTCCCATCGCAGCCCATCCGGGCGGACGCGCGCTGCGTGCGCCACCTTAATAGCGCACCCTGGGTTCACCTGCCGAAGGAGGACGAACATGCCGCGAGCCAAGGAGTTCAAGGTCCGGGTCGAGGATCGCCCCGGGATGCTGGGCGAGGTCGCCTCGGCGCTCGCCGAGAAGAAGGTCAACGTGCGGGCGGTCAACGCCTGGGTGGAGGACGGCCAGGGGGTGATCCGGCTGGTGGTGGACCAGACGGGGCCCGCGAGGAGGGCGCTCGCCGCCCACGGCTGGACCGCCGAGGAGAAGGAGGTGCTGGAGATCGAGCTGGCCGACAAGCCGGGTTCGCTCGCCGAGGCGGCGAGCAGGCTCGGCGAGGCCGGCGTGAACATCGAGTGCGTCTTCCTGGGCGCCGGACCTTCCCGCAAGGCCACGGTGTTCCTGGGGGTCTCCGACATCAAGGCGGCGATGAAGGCGCTTCGTTAGCCGCTGCGCGGCGTCCGGGGATCCGTTAGTCTCTCGCCCCTTCCCCTCCAGCCCCCGAGCGCCATGCCCCAGTACGTGATGTCGATGCTCCGCGTGAGCAAGGTCGTCCCGCCCAAGCGGCAGATCATCAAGGACATCTCCCTCTCCTTCTTCCAAGGGGCCAAGATCGGCCTCCTCGGCCTGAACGGCGCCGGCAAGTCCACGGTGCTCAAGATCATGGCCGGCGTGGACGAGGAGTTCGACGGCGAGCTGACGCGCCAGGGCGGGATCAAGATCGGCTACCTGCCCCAGGAGCCGAAGCTCGACGGCGAGAAGACGGTGCGCGAGGAGGTGGAGGCGGGCCGGGGCGAGGTGGCCGCGGCGCAGAAGCGGCTCGAGGAGGTTTACGCCGCCTACGCGGCGCCGGACGCGGACTTCGACAAGCTGGCGGAGGAGCAGGCGCGGCTCGAGGCGGTCATCGCCGCCGCGGGGGCCGACACCGGCAACCAGCTCGAGATCGCCGCCGACGCGCTGCGGCTCCCGCCCTGGGACGCCACCATCCAGCACCTCTCCGGCGGCGAGAAGCGCCGGGTGGCGCTCTGCAAGCTGCTCCTCTCCAAGCCGGACATGCTGCTCCTCGACGAGCCCACCAACCACCTCGACGCCGAGTCGGTGGAGTGGCTGGAGCAGTTCCTCACCCGGTTCCCCGGCACGGTGGTGGCGGTCACCCACGACCGCTACTTCCTCGACAACGCCGCGGAGTGGATCCTGGAGCTCGACCGCGGGCGCGGCATCCCGTGGAAGGGGAACTACTCGAGCTGGCTCGAGCAGAAGGAGGCGCGCCTCGAGCTGGAGGCGAAGCAGGAGAGCGCGCGCATGAAGGCGATGAAGGTCGAGCTGGAGTGGGTGCGCCAGAACCCGAAGGCGCGGCAGGCCAAGAGCAAGGCGCGCCTGGCCCGCTTCGAGGAGCTGTCGGGCGTCGAGTACCAGAAGCGGAACGAGACCCAGGAGATCTTCATCCCGGTGGCCGAGCGGCTCGGCGAGCAGGTGATCGAGTTCAAGGGGGTCAGCAAGGGGTTCGGCGACCGGCTGCTCATCGACGACCTGTCGTTCATCGTCCCGCCGGGCGCCATCGTCGGCATCATCGGCCCGAACGGCGCCGGCAAGTCCACCCTGTTCAAGATGATCACCGGGGCCGAGCAGCCCGACTCCGGGGAGGTGGCGATCGGGAAGTCGGTGAAGCTCGCCTTCGTGGACCAGAGCCGCGAGAACCTCTCCTCGGAGAAGACCGTCTTCGACGAGCTCACCGGCGGGCGCGACCAGATCGAGGTCGGCCGGTTCCTCATGCCGAGCCGGGCCTACATCGGCCGCTTCAACTTCAAGGGGACCGACCAGCAGAAGGTGGTCGGCACGCTCTCCGGCGGCGAGCGCGGCCGGCTGCACCTCGCCAAGACGCTCATGACCGGCGGCAACGTGCTGCTCCTCGACGAGCCGTCGAACGACCTCGACGTGGAGACGCTGCGCGCGCTCGAGGACGCGCTCCTCGAGTACGCCGGCAGCGTGCTCGTCATCTCGCACGACCGCTGGTTCCTCGACCGCATCGCCACGCACATCCTGGCGGCCGAGGGCGACTCCAAGTGGACCTTCTTCACCGGCAACTACCAGGAGTACGAGGCCGACAAGCGGCGGCGGCTGGGCGAGGAGGGGGCCAAGCCGAAGCGCATCCGGTACAAGCCGATCCACCGGTAGCGTCCCGGGCCTCGGGGCGGCCCCTCCCCGCGCGACGGGGAGGGAGGAGCCTTGGGCACCTGGCGGCCGCACCGCGCGGCGAGCTCCGTCCCTCTCCCGCGAAGCGGGGGAGGGCTAGGGAGGCGGTTCTCACCCCCGCGCCACCCCCGGCACGGCGAACGGCACCGGCTCCCCGTCGAGCAGCGCCGCCTCGGCGCCGTACCGGGTGGCGGCCTCGGCGTCCCCCTGGGCCCGCGCCAGCTCGGCGGCGCAGAGCCAGGCCTCGCGCGCGGCCGGGTAGAGGAGCACCACCGCGCGGGCGAGCTCCGTCGCCTTCTCCGGGGCGCCGGTGGCGGCGAGGTGGCGGGCCATGGCGAGGTGCGAGGCCACGTCCGCCTCGCCGGCGCGCGCCAGCAGCTCGTAGAGGCGCGGCGTGGAGGCGTCGTCGCGGGCGCGCTCCGGGGCGGCGAGCGCCGCGCGAAGGCGGCGCGCGATGAGCTCGAAGGAGTTGCGGAACGGCGGCGCGAGCGGGTCCTTCTCGATCGCGCGAACGATGTAGTCGAAGGCCATCTCCAGCTCTCCCGAGTAGTCGGCGGCCACGGCGAGGGCCCAGAGGAGGTGGGCCGACTCGAGCGTGAGCCCCTGGGCCTCGCCGAGGAGCGCGCGATAGAGCTCGAGCGCCTCCTCGGGCTTGCGCTCCTGCGTGAGGTCGTAGGCGCGGCGCATGTCGTGCAGCATCCGCTGGACGCGGGCGTCGGTGAGTCGGTTCACGGGTTCCTCTCTTTCGGTCGGGGCAGCGTGGTTGTACGCGGGGGACGGACGCGGCGGCCGCCGCGCTACGCGGCGAGCGGCAGCTCCTCGCGGGAGGTCGTCGCCCAGGGGGTCATGGCGCGGAGCGCCCGGGCGGCCATTCCCGCCGGGCCGGGGTCGAGCGGGGCCGCGCCGACGGCGAGCGCGAACGCCTCCGCCTCCGCGGCGGTGAAGGCGAGCGGCCGGAGCTGGAGCTCCGCGGAGTAGGCCCAGAGCCGGCCGTCCTCCTCGACCACCGGGAGCCAGTCGCGCCCGTCGAGCGGCAGCCGGAGCGTGAGCAGGGTGCGCTTCATCCGCTCGAGCTCCCGGGAAGTGACCGCCGCCGACAGCGCCATGGCGTCCGGCTCCGCGAGCGGCTCGTCCCCGGCCTCCGCCGAGACCTGGAACAGCACCCAGGCCTTGGAGAGCATCCGGGCGAGGGCGGGCGGCGGGGCCGGCCAGCCGACGGCGGGGGCGTCCGCGGCGACCCGGTGGCGGAGGGCGCTCCCGAGCCGCGGCTCGCACACGACCAGCTTGCGCAGCGCCACCTCGAGGTGGTGGCGGGAGGGGTCCCTGGGCGCCGGCGCGGGAAGCGCGCGGACCGCCGCGCCCAGCTCGCCCAGCTCTCGCCAGGAGAGGCGCAGGGGGTGCGCCCAGGAGGACCAGTCCACCCGGTACGAGGTCTCGTCGGGGTGGAGGAAGCGCACGCCGAGCGCAGCCAGGTGCGCCTTGTCGCGCGACCATTTGCGCTCCACCGCGGCGCCCTTCCCGGTCTCCGGGCCGTACCACTCCGGGAAGGCCGCCCGCGCCTCGGCGGCGGTGAAGCCGTCGTGCCGCTCCTGCGCCCAGACGGCGAGCGCGAGGAGACGCCCCAGGGCGTCGTTCGGGACCTGATTGCGCGCGTGATCCATGTGTTCCCCCTCTCGGGAATGGTTCGAGATTGCGTGAGTGGCGACACACCTCTGCTGCCCCGGTGCGCGGAGAGCGCCCAGGCGTTCGATGGATGCGGGCGTGGCAATGCGAGGCCACCGCCTGCGGGAGGCCGGGCGCGGGGGCGGAGCCCCGAGGCCGGCGGACCGGAGACGAGAAAGGGCTCACCTCCGGGCGCGCGGACGCGTCCGGGGATGGGCCACGATGCGAAAAGCTACGCGGTACGGCTCGGGATCATGCTGGCCCCATCGAACACGGCATTGCCACGTATCCCTGGGTGGGATGGCTGGCTGGAGGTCGTCGGGCCGTGACCCTGGCTCCATCTGGATGGGAGGTGCGTCAGCATCGCAATCAAGATAGCACGACGTACACGGTATGTCAATATCGAGCGGCGGTATGACGCAATTATGCGAAAACGCCGAGCAATTCCATTGCGTGCGCCGCGTCCGCCGGCTGCAGGCCCACGGCCGGGTCGGTGGCCACGTGCCAGGGCGCGAGCGGGCCGAAGTCGGGCAGGTCGTCGAGGATGGCGAAGGCCCGCACCGGCTCGGTCCGGCCGGTGAAGGCCTCGTGGGTGTGGCGCTCCAGCCAGCGGAGGATCTCGGCCGCCCGGTTGAGGCCGTCCGGCTCGCCGTCGGAGAGGACCGGCGTCTCGCCGAGGATGGGTGCCCGCAGACCCGCGGCCCCCAGGACCGCGCGCAGCTCCTCGAGGTCGCGGTGCATCCGCCAGGCGGAGGAGATGACCACGGAGGCGCCGGAGCGGCTGGCGACCTCGCCGGCGCGGGCGACCAGCGCCGGATCGAGGTGCGACAGGTCGCCGAGCTTCTGGCGCCGCCGGGCGTACCACTCGTCGCTGTTCAGGACCCCGTCGATGTCGAGAAAGAGGATCTTCATGCGCGGGGAACAGTATGCGCGGGGGACGGACACGGGCCGGCGCTGGCGAGCGGGGCTTCAGGGCCGCCCCTCCCCGGCCCCTAACGATCCCACACAAGTTGATGGGAGCGCCCCGGGTGTGATCTACGACCGGGATGGCAAAGCGGCCGCAGCGGTCCAAGAGGCGGGTGGTCCGGGAGG
>JAJXVM010000196.1 GCA_021782135.1 Myxococcales bacterium
CGAGGCCGCGGCCGGGGCGCCCGGCGCCGAGCCCGGTCCGGCGGCCCCCGTGGAGCCCGCGGAACCCGCGCCCGACGCCAAGAAGTGACCGCCATCCGGGCGCTTTCCGTTGCGGGGTGGTCCGGGCGCGAATAGCATGCGCCGCATGAAGAAGACCCTCGCCGCGCTCGCCGCCGCCGCCGCGCTCGCTCCCTGCCTCGCCCCCGCCGCCGAGAAGGCCAGGGCGAAGGCCGCGCCGCCCAAGGAGGAGTACGCGGTGTTCGTCACCAGCGCCGGCAAGATCGCCGCCCGGCTCCTCCCCCAGGAGGCGCCCATGGCGGTGAAGAACTTCGTCGAGCTCGCGCAGGGCAAGAAGGAGTGGACCGACCCCCGCACCGGCGAGAAGACCCGCAAGCCGCTCTACGACGGCACCGTCTTCCACCGCGTCATCCCCGGGTTCATGATCCAGGGCGGAGACCCGCTCGGCGCGGGCGTGGGCGGCCCCGGCTACGCCTTCCCGGACGAGCTCAAGGCGGGGGAGAAACCCTTCGACCGGGCGTGCCAGCTCGCCATGGCGAACAGCGGGCCGAACACCAACGGCTCGCAGTTCTTCATCACCGAGGTGCCCACGTCGCACCTCAACCCGCAGCCCTGCGGCAGCCCGTCCGGGCTCTGTGGCTACACCCACTTCGGCGAGGGGGTCTGCGGCTGCGACCTGGTCGGCAAGATCGCGCGGGCCGGCAACTCCCAGACGAAGCTCGAGAAGGTCGTCATCACCCACACCCGGCCCACCTGCAAGTGAGCCGCACCACGCAACCTCCGGAGAGAGCCATGGCCGAGGAACTGTACGCGACCTTCACCACCTCGATGGGCGACATCGTCGTGAAGCTGCTTCCCGAGAAGGCGCCCAAGACGGTGGAGAACTTCGTCGGCCTGGCGGAGGGCACGAAGGAGTGGAAGGATCCGGCGAGCGGCAAGGCGGTCAAGAAGCCGCTCTACGACGGCACGATCTTCCACCGCGTCATCCCGGAATTCATGATCCAGGGCGGCGACCCCATGGGCACCGGCGTCGGCGGCCCCGGCTACAGGTTCGCCGACGAGATCGACGCCGGGAACCGCTTCGACAAGCCGGGCCTGCTCGCCATGGCCAACGCCGGCCCCAACACCAACGGCTCGCAGTTCTTCATCACGGAGGTCCCGACCCCGCACCTCAACCGCGGCCACACCATCTTCGGCGAGGTGGTGAAGGGGTTCGACCTCGTGCCGAAGATCGCCCGCGCCGGCAACGCCAAGGTGAAGCTCGAGAAGGTCACCGTCACCCGCGGTCAGGTCCCCTAGGTGGGCAGGAAGAAGCCCGCCGCCGCCGCGAAGCTGCGCGCCGGCTTCGTCGCCATCGTCGGCCGCCCCAACGTCGGCAAGTCCACCCTGCTCAACCGCGTGCTGGGCGAGAAGGTGGCCATCGTCTCGCCGCGCCCGCAGACCACCCGCACCCGCATCCTCGGCGTCCACACCGCGCCCGGCGCGCAGATCGCCTTCTTCGACACCCCCGGCCTGCACCGCGCCAAGGGGGCGCTCAACGCGCGCATGGTCGAGACGGCCCTGGCCACGCTCTCCGAGGTCGACACCGTGCTCCTGCTGGTCGAGGCGGGCACCGGGCCGGGCGGGCGGGTCGAGGTGGGCGAGGCGACGCGGTGGATCGTCGAGCAGGCGAAGCGGAGCGGCAAGCCGCTGGTGCTCGGGGTGAGCAAGGCCGATCGCGCGCCCCGGGAGACGCTGCTGCCGGTCATCGCCGCCTACCAGGGGCTCGCGCCCTGGACCGACGTGGTCCCGTTCTCGTCCTTCACCGGGGAGAACGTGGACGCGCTGCTCGGCGTGCTCGCGAGGTCGCTGCCGGAGTCGGACGCGCTCCTCTTCCCGGAGGACATGCTCACCGATCAGGCGGAGCGGCAGCTCGCGGCCGAGTACGTCCGCGAGCAGGTGATGCTGCAGACGCGCCAGGAGCTCCCCTACGCGGTGGCGGTGGAGGTCGAGGAGTTCGACGAGTCGGCCCGCGACGAGGGCCGGAGCGGGCTGGTGCGCATCTCGGCGCTGCTGCTGGTGGAGCGCTCCAGCCAGAAGGCGATCCTCATCGGGAAGCGGGGCGAGATGCTGAAGTCCATCGGCACCCGCGCGCGCGAGGGGCTCGAGCGGCTCCTCGGCTGCAAGGTGTTCCTCAAGCTCACCGTCAAGGTCGAGGAGCGCTGGAGCGAGCGCGCCGCGACCCTCCAGAAGCTCGGGCTGTAACGCCATGACCGACACCGCCCCCGCCGGACGTCCGCTGATCGCGCTGGTCGGCCGCCCCAACGTGGGCAAGTCCACCCTGTTCAACCGCATCGCCGGCCGCCGCATGGCGATCGTGGAGGACGAGCCGGGCGTCACCCGCGACCGCAACTACGCCGACCTCGAGTGGGAGCACCGCGCGCTCTCCGTCGTGGACACCGGCGGGTTCGAGCCGGGCGCGCGGGCGGCGGCCGGGGTGGACCTGCTCATGCGGCAGGTCCGCGAGCAGGCGCAGCTGGCGGTGGACGAGGCCGCGGCGGTGGTGCTGGTGGTGGACGGCCGCCAGGGGCTCACCGAGGTCGACCGCGCGGTCGCCAACCTGCTGCGCCGCTCCGGCAAGCCGCTCTTCGTGGCCGTGAACAAGCTCGACAGCGCCGCCACCGAGGAGGAGGCGCCGGTGGCCGAGTTCCACGCCCTCGGGTTCGGCGAGGTGTTCACCGTGTCGGCCGAGCACGGCCGCGGGGTGGGCGAGCTGGTGGACGCCATCGTCGAGGCGCTGCGCGTGCCGATGGCGCCGCCCCCGCCGGAGGAGCTCGAGCCCCTGGACGAGGAGGGAGAGGGCGGGGAGGGGAGCCGCGCGCCCGACCCGGACGCGCCCATCCGCCTGGCGATCATCGGCCGGCCGAACGTCGGCAAGAGCACCTTCGTGAACGCGCTCCTCGGCGAGCCGCGCTTCGTGGTCTCGGACGTCGCCGGCACCACCCGCGACTCCATCGACACCCTGCTCTCCTACAAGGACCGGCGGTTCGTGGTGACCGACACCGCCGGCATCCGCCGCAAGCGGTCGATCGCCCAGAAGGTCGAGCTCTACTCGGTGGTGCGCGCCATGCGCTCCATCGACGAGGCGGAGGTGGTGGCCTGCCTCCTCGACGCGGGCGAGGCCGGCGTGGAGCAGGACGCGCGCCTGCTCGGGCTGGTGGCCGAGAAGCACAAGGTGCTCATCTGCGTGGTGAACAAGTGGGACCTCGCCGAGGCCGAGGAGGCCACCCAGGCCTGGTACCGCAAGGAGCTCGCGAAGCGGCTGCCCTTCGTCTCCTTCGCCCCGATGCTCTTCACCTCGGCGAAGACCGGCAAGAACGTCGCCAAGGTGCTCGACACGGCCGCGCGGCTGGCGCAGCAGTCCCGCGCCCGCTTCCCCACCCCGGCGCTCAACGACCTGCTCGAGAACGTGCAGCGGGCCCACCCGGCGCCGCTGGCGCGCGGCCGGCCGGTGAAGCTCTACTACATGGCGCAGGTTGGCTACGCGCCGCCCACCTTCGCCATCCAGTGCAACCGCCCGGAGGCGATCCCCGACGACTACAAGCGCTTCCTCGAGAACCGGATGCGCGAGGCGTTCGGGCTCGAGGTCCCCATCCGCTTCCTGTTCAAGGAGCGCCGCCGGCGCAAGCGGCCGGGCAAGCCTTCCGCTTGACGCTGCGGTGCGTCCCGCCTAAGTTGGGCGCCGTTTTTGCTCCACTTTTTCGCATCGCGAGAGGCGGCATGTCGAAGACCGAGGTCATCACCCGCAAGGAGATGAAGGGCCCGGACCGGTTCCAGGTGGCCGCCGCCGAGGCGGCCGGCTGGGCGAAGGCCCACGAGAAGCAGATCGCGGGCGGGGTGGTGGCGGCGCTGGTGGTGGTGGCCGCGGTCCTCGGAGTCGGGCAGTACCTCCAGGCCCGGGAGGCCAAGGCCGGCGCGCTGCTCTACCGCGCGCTCGACGCGGCCGACGGCGAGCTCTCGAGCGTCCCGCTGCCGGGCGTGCAGAAGCCGATCTTCCAGGACGACGCGCAGCGCCAGCAGGCGGTGCTGGCGGCGGTCGACGACCTGCGGCGCCAGTACCCATCGAGCGAGGCCGCCCGGACCGCCGGGCTCCTCGCCGCCGACGCCCAGCTCCGGCTCGGCAAGGCCGACGACGCGGCGGCCGCGTACCAGGGCTGGCTCTCGCGCGCCGGGGCCGACGACTCGCTCCGCTTCGCGGCCCTGGAGGGGCTCGCGAGCGCCCATGAGGCGAAGGGCGACCTGGCCGCGGCGGCGGAGGACTACGCGCGGCTCGGCCGGGAGGCCGCCTTCTACAAGGACCGCGCGGAGCTGGAGCGCGCCCGCGTGCTCGCCCGGGCGGGCAAGGTGGACGAGGCGCGCAAGGTGCTCTCGACCTTCGCCGAGGACTTCAAGGACTCTCCGCTCCGGACCGAGGCCCAGGAGCGGCTGGTGCGGCTGGGCGGCAAGTAGATGAGGTCCTTCGCGCTCGCGCTCGCGCTCGCGGCCACGCAGGCGCCCGCCGCGAGCGGCCGCCTCCCGCCGGCGCCCGTCCAGCTCTGGAGCGTGGCCTGGACCCGGAGGCTGGTGACCCCCACGCTGCTGGAGTACAAGCCGCGCGAGACGGGCGGGCCGGCCGTGGATCCGCAGCGCGGCAACGTGGTGCTCGGCGCGCGCGACGGCGTCCTGCGGGCCCTTTCGGAGCGGGGCACGGTGCTCTGGGAGGTGAAGGCGGGCGGCGGCTTCGAGGCGCCGCCGCGCCTCGACGGCGACACGGTGTACGCCGGCAGCGACGACGGCAAGCTCTACGCGGTCGAGGCCGCCACCGGCAAGCTGCGCTGGACCTACGACGCCCAGGAGGAGCTCGGCACCACCCCGGCGGTGGCGAACGGGGTGGTCTACGTCGCGAGCTTCCAGGACACGCTCTTCGCGTTGGACGCGGCCACCGGCGCCTTCCGCTGGCACCACCGGCGCGAGTCGAAGGAGGGCTTCTCCATCCGCGGCGCCGGCAGCCCGGTGGTCGCGAACGGGATCGTGTACGCCGTCTACTCCGACGGCTTCGCGGCGGCGCTCGACGCCGCCACCGGCGCGCCGCGCTGGGAGAAGCGCGTCGCCCCGGCCGGCGACTTCCTCGACCTCGACGCCACGCCGCAGCTGGAGGGCGGGCGGATCTACCTGGCCGCCTGGTCGGGGGCGATCACCTGTCTCGACGCCGCCAGCGGCGAGCAGGTGTGGGAGGTCAAGGTGAAGGCGCCGCTCCGGCTGGCGCTCCTGCAGGGCAGGCTGGTGGCGGTCACGGCGACGCGCGTGGTCGCCCTCTCGCCCAGGGACGGGAAGATCTACTGGGACGCGCCGCTCGAGGGCGAGCCCGGCGGCCAGCCGGTGCTGGCGGCGGGCGCGGTGGTGGTCCCGGTGAGCTCGGCCCTGCGCTGGCTCGATCCGGCCACCGGCCGGCTGGTGCGGGCGTTCGATCCCGGCACGGGCATCACCGCCACGGTGGCGGTGCGCGCCGGGCGCGCCTACGCGCTCTCGAACGCCGGAGAGCTCGTCGCCCTCGACCTGCGATGAAGTCGATCCGGGTGGTGGCCGCGGTGATCCGCCGGGAGGGCAGGGTGCTCGTCGCCCGCC
This sequence comes from Myxococcales bacterium, assembly GCA_021782135.1. Taxonomy (GTDB): domain Bacteria; phylum Myxococcota; class Myxococcia; order Myxococcales; family Anaeromyxobacteraceae; genus Anaeromyxobacter_B. Next base: position 5,662 of record JAJXVM010000196.1, read on the forward strand.
GCTTCCCCGGCGGTCCGCGCGGGGGCCAGTGGGAGTTCCCCGGCGGGAAGGTGGAGCCGGGCGAGCCGGAGCCGGCCGCGCTCCGGCGCGAGATCGCCGAGGAGCTCGGGTGCGAGGCCGCCGTCGGAGCGCTCGTCGCCCGCCGCTCGCACCGCTATCCGGACCTGGACGTCGAGCTGGCCTTCTACGACTGCGCGCTCCTGCCCGGCGCGGAGCCGCGCTGCCTGGGGGCCGACGCCCTGGAGTGGGCCGAACCGGAGGCGCTCGCGGGCTACGACTTCTGCGCGGCGGACCTGCCGGTGCTCCCGGAGATCGCCGCGCGGGTGCGAGCCGGCTGAGCGCCTCGGGCGTTCCGCCGCCCCCGGGCGGACCCTCGCGCCGCCTCGCCTCCCGGCTCAGCGCCGCCGGTGCCCGTGCTTGTGCTTCTTCCTCGCCGGCGCGGGCGTGGCGGGTTTGGTCCCGGCGGTCCGGAGCGCCACCGCGGCCGGAGCGTAGACCCGCCCCTGCGCGTCGCGGAGATCCTTGCCGCCGGCCGTCTCCACCTTGAGCAGGTAGCGTGAGCCGGCCACCAGCGGCTCGCGAGGGGTGAGCAGGAAGCGCGCCGACTGCCCCAGCTCGGTGGTGCCGCTCGAGGGCACCATGTCGCCCTTCTCGTCGAGGAGCACGGCGTGGGCGTCCGAGAGCGGCGCGCCCGACTCGACGCGGAACGAGCTGCGGGGATCGACGAGGGCCGGTTCGCCGGAGGCCGGGAGCGGCCGCTCGGCTCCGCCGACGGCGGCGAAGGCCTGCATCGGCACGGGCGGGACGGCCGGGGCCGGGGTGG
>JAJXVM010000197.1 GCA_021782135.1 Myxococcales bacterium
GCGGGTCCGCAGGATGGCGTCCTGGGCGCGGCGCAGCTTCGCCGCGGCCACCATCTTCATGGCCTTGGTGATCTGCCTCGTGCTCTTGACCGAGGTGATCCGGTTGCGGATGTCGCGAAGGGAAGGCACGTGGGAGCCTCGCTCGGGTCCTTCTGGCCCGCTACGCCTGGAAGAGGCCGCGGAACTCCTTGAGGGCGGCGTCCAACGACGCCTTGATGCCGTCGTCGAGCGCCTTCTTCTCCGCGATGGACCTGGCGACCTCCGGGTGGCGGCCGTCCAGGAAGGCGAGGAGCTCGGTCATGTACCGGCCGACCTTCTCCACCGGCACCGCCCGGATCCAGCTCTGGCCGTTCTCGTCCTTCATGGTGGCGGCGTAGATCTGGATGACCTGCTTCTCCACCGTCATCGGCGAGTACTGCCCCTGCTTGAGCACCTCGACGAGCCGGGCGCCGCGCGCCAGGGTCTCCTGGGTGGCCTTGTCGAGGTCGGAGCCGAACTGGGCGAAGGCCGCCAGCTCGCGGTACTGGGCGAGGTCGAGCTTCAGCGAGCCGGCCACCTGCTTCATGGCCTTGATCTGGGCGGAGCCGCCGACGCGGGACACCGAGATGCCCACGTTGATGGCGGGGCGCTGGCCCTGGAAGAAGAGGTTCGACTCCAGGAAGATCTGGCCGTCGGTGATGGAGATGACGTTGGTGGGGATGTACGCCGAGACGTCGCCGGCCTGGGTCTCGATGATGGGGAGCGCGGTGAGCGACCCGCCGCCCTCCTTGTCGGAGAGCTTGGCGGCGCGCTCCAGCAGGCGGGAGTGGAGGTAGAAGACGTCGCCCGGGTAGGCCTCGCGCCCCGGCGGGCGGCGCAGCAGCAGGGAGAGCTGCCGGTAGGCCACGGCCTGCTTGGAGAGGTCGTCGTAGACGATGAGGGCGTGGCGGCCGCTGTCCCGGAAGTACTCCGCCATGGTGACGCCGGTGTACGGCGCCAGGTACTGGAGCGGGGCCGGGTCCGAGGCGTTGGCCGCGATGACGGTGGTGTACTCCATGGCGCCGTACTTCTTCAGCGTCTCCACCACCCGGGCCACGGTCGACTGCTTCTGCCCGATGGCCACGTAGAAGCAGTGCAGCCCCTGCCCCTTGTTGTTGATGATGGTGTCGATGGCGACGGCCGTCTTGCCGGTCTGGCGGTCGCCCAGGATGAGCTCGCGCTGGCCGCGCCCGATCGGCACCAGGGCGTCGATGGCCTTCAGGCCGGTCTGCATCGGCTCGTGCACCGACTTGCGCTGCACGATGCCCGGCGCCTTGATCTCGATCTTGCGGGTGTGCTTGGCGTTGAGCGGGCCGCGGCCGTCGATGGGGTTGCCCAGGCCGTCGACCACGCGGCCGAGCAGCTCCTCGCCGACCGGCACCTCGGCGATCCGGCCGGTGCGCTTGACGGCGTCGCCCTCGCGGATGTGCTCGTAGGCGCCCATGATGGCCGCGCCGACGTTGTCCTCCTCGAGGTTGAGGACCAGGCCGGAGACGCCGTTGCCGAAGTCCAGCAGCTCGCCGGCGGCGGCGCCGGAGAGGCCGTAGATGCGGGCCACGCCGTCCGCCTGCGACAGCACGGTGCCGGTCTCGGCCACGTCCACCTTCTTGCCGTAGTCCTTGATCTGGTCGCGGATGATGCGGCTGATCTCGTCGGCGCGGATGTCCATTGCGATTCGTCTCCGAGTGAATCCGGGATGAGGGCTACTGCTTCAGGGCGTGGCGGAGGTCCTCGAGCTGGGCGCGGAGCGACCCGTCGTAGACGAGGCTCCCGACCTGCGCCACCACGCCGCCGAGGATGGCGGGGTCGACGGCGCGCTCGACGATGACCTGCTTCTTGGTGGAGGCGGAGAGCTTCTCGGCGATGGCCTGGACCGCCGCCTCGTCGAGCGCCACGGCGCTCGTCACCTTGGCGCGGAGCCGGCCCAGCTCCTGGTCGGCCAGCTCGCCGTAGGCGGCCACCACGTCCTTGAGCGCGCCGAGCCGGTTCCGGTCGCCGAGCAGGAAGAGGAGGTTGGCCGGCTCGGCGTCGAGCCTGGCGGCCTCGGCCAGCTTCTGGACGACGGCGCGCCGCTGCTCGCGGGCGTAGGCCGGATTCTGGAGCACGTCGCGGAGCTCGGGCGCGGCCTCGAGGGACTTCCCGAGGGAGAGGAGGCTCTCGCTCCAAGCCTCCACGCGCCCCTTCTCGACGGCCAGGCTGAAGAGCGCCTTGGCATAACGGCGGGCGATGGAACCCATGATCATAGGGGACGCGCCAAGTAGCACACCGCACGGCGCATGGTCAAGGATGAATGCCCACGCCTTCCAAGGACTTGCCCGGGCGCAGCCCCGCTCGGAGGCCCGGTTTGACAGCGGCGTGGAGCGGCTTACGTTCTCCTCGCCTAAAGGAGGTTAAAAATCATGGCGATGCTGACGAGATTCGATCCCTTCCGGGACATGATGCGCTTCCAGGACGAGGTGGCCCGCACCTTCGACGATCGGCTCGGCCTCCGCGCCGGGGAGTCGGTGGGCTGGACGCCCGCCTGCGACATCTTCGAGGACGGGGAGGCGGTGACGCTCCGCTTCGAACTCGCAGGGGTGGAGCCGAAGGACGTCGAGATCCGCTACGAGAACGGCGTCCTCACGCTGCGCGGGGAGCGGAGGATGGAGAAGGAGGAGAAGAAGGAGAACTACCACCGGGTGGAGATGTCCTACGGGTCGTTCACCCGCTCCTTCTCGCTGCCGGCCATCGTCGACGCCGAGAAGATCAAGGCCGAGGCGAAGAACGGCGTGCTCACCGTGACGCTGCCCAAGAAGGCCGAGGCGAAGCCGCGCCCCATCACGGTCAAGGTCAGCTAGGGACCGAGACAGCGCCCTCGGACGGCGCTGGCGAGCCCGGCGGCCCGGACTCGCCAGCGCAGGAGGCCATGACGCAGGGCGTTATTTGATCGGGATCGGCGTGGCGGTCGGACGGACTGGCGCCTTCTCGAGCCCCTCCATCTTGGTCTGACCCTCGAACATGACGCCCTTCTCGATCATGAGCATGGGCGTCTCGATGTTGCCGCGCACCTTGGCCGGGTGGTGGAGTTCCACCGTCACCTTGGCCTTGATGTTCCCGTTGATCTCGCCGTGGACGATGATGGTCCCGCAGGAGATCTCGGCGGAGATCTTGGCCCCCTCGCCGACCACGAGGACGTCGTTCGAGACGATGGTCCCGGTGAACTTGCCGTCGATCCGGACCGTCCCCTCGAAGGTCAGCTTGCCGTCGAACTCCGAGCCGCGCCCCAGCAGGGCGTTCAGGTCGCTCCCGCCGGCGGCGGCCGTCGCTGGCAGGTCTTCACGCTTGAGCATCGCCATGGTCGTTCTCGTTCCTCGCTGTCCCGCGGTCAGACGACAGGGTGTGGTGCCGCCGGTCTAGCACCGGCGCCGCGGCGAGTCCACACCGCGCCTGGTCTTGCTACAGGCCGATCTTGGAGAGGATGCCGTCCAGCTCGTCGAGCGAGGTGTACTCGATCTCGAGCCGGCCGCTGCTGGCCGTCTTCTGGACGACCCGGCTCCTCGCGCCGAGGTGGCGCTGCAGCCTCACCGCGAGGTCCCGGGTGGAGGCGCTCTCGTTCGGCGCGCCGCTCCTGGCCGGCTTCTTGGTGAGCCCGCGGATGAGCCTCTCGAGCGTTCGCACCGAGAGCCCCTCGCGGATGCACCGCTGGGCGAGCTTCTTCATCTCCTCGGCGCCGCCGAGCCCGAGGAGTGCCCGGGCGTGCCCCATGTCGAGCTGGCCCGTGCGCACCGCCTCGCGAACCTCCTCGGGCAGCTTGAGGAGCCGGAGCGCGTTGGCGACGGTGGAGCGCTCCTTGCCGACGCGGGTCGCGATCTCCTCCTGCGTGAGGCCGTGGTCGGCGGCGAGCACCTCGTAGGCCTCCGCCTCCTCGATGGCGTTCAGGTCGGCCCGCTGGAGGTTCTCGACGAGGGCGATCTCGAAGGCCTCGCGATCGGTCGCCTCGCGGACGAGCGCCGGCACCTCGCGGAGTCCGGCGCGCTGGGCGGCCCGCCAGCGCCGCTCCCCCGCCAGGATCCGGTATCGCCCCCCTTCGCGGCGAACCAGGATGGGCTCCACCACGCCGTGTTGCCGGATGGAGGCGGCCAGCTCCTCCAGCTTCGCCTCGTCGAACCGCTTGCGAGGTTGCTCCGGATTGCGCTCCACGGCCTCGACCGGAAGGGACAGGAGGCTCTTGCCCGCGAGGGCGGCGGCCGCACCCGGTGCCGAGGGCGGCGGCGCCGCGTTCGAGAGGAGCGCAGCCATGCCGCGCCCGAGCGCCGGGCGGCGCTTGTCGGTCATCGTCACGCGACGCCTCCTTCCATCCGCTCCGCCACCTCGCGGGCCAGGTCCAGGTAGCTCTGGCAGCCCTTCGAGGCCACGTCGTAGAGCAGGATGGGCTTGCCGTGGCTCGGCGCCTCGGAGAGCCTGACGTTGCGCGGGATGACGGTCTTGAAGACCTGGTCGGCAAAGGTCTTCCGGATCTCGTCCGCCACCTGGTTGGCCAGGTTGTTCACCGAGTACATGGTGAGGACGATCCCGTCGACCTTGAGGTCGGGGTTGGCCGACGCCTTCACGAGCTCGATCGTCTTCAGGACGTCGGCGAGCCCCTCCAGCGCGTAGTACTCGCACTGGAGCGGGATCATGACGCCGCGGGCCGCCACCAGGCCGTTGAGGGTGAGCAGGCCGAGCGAGGGCGGGCAGTCGATGATGATGAACTCGTACTCGTCGGCCAGCTGGTCGACGGCGTCCTTGAGCCGGCGGACCCTGTCTTCGTGGTCGGCGAGCTCGAGCTCGGCGCCGACGAGGTGCTTGGAGGCCGGCACCAGGTCGAGGAACTTGAGCTCGGTCTTGCGGACCGCGTCGCGGAGCGGAAGGCGGTCGAGCAGGACCTCATAGATGGAGTTCGCAGACTCATCTCGGCGGATGCCGAGGGCCGAGCCAGCGTTCCCCTGCGGGTCCACGTCGATGAGGAGGGTCCGGCGCTCGGCGGCGGCGAGCGAGGCGGCGAGGTTGACGGCGGTGGTGGTCTTGCCGACTCCGCCCTTCTGGTTTGCGATGGTGAGGATCCGGCTCATCTTGGCGAACTCATGGAGCGGGGGAAGCCCTCCGGGGGCGGTCTGGTCCAAGTCGAGACTCCTGGTGGTCCTGGGGTCGAGATGGGCGGACTGTGCCTGAACGGTCTGACATGTTCCACGTGGAACACCAGGTTCCGCCGGGGGTTCGATGTTCCACGTGGAACAGTCGCCCTTTGCCCCTACCTGCCATGTGTCGTCATTCCACCGCGATACTTCAGGACCCGCAGGGGACTGGCGCTCACCGACTGGCGGAGGCCGCAGGCCGCTCCCACCGGACGACCGCGCGCGAGGCGTGGGAGAACGGAAGCTCGAACTGGTCCACGCCGAGGAGCCTGAGCCCCCGCGCCGTCCCCAGCGCTTCCAGGTGCTCGCGCTCCAGCCCCTTCCCGAGCATCGCCAGCAGCACCCCGCCCGCCGCGACGTACGGGGCCCCGAGCGTCACCCAGCGCTCCGGGTCGGCGAGCGCCCGGCTCACCACCGCCTCACAGACCGGCAGCCCGTCCCGCCCAGGCTCGCCCAGGGCGCGCACCGCGACGCCGCGCACGTTCAGCCCGAGCTCGGCGGCGGTGGCCTTCACGAACGCCACCTTCTTGCCGACCGAGTCGCAGCAGGTCACCTGGAGCTCCGGGCGCGCGCAGGCGACCGCCATCCCGGGCAACCCCGCGCCGCTCCCCACGTCGAGCAGCGTCCGCCGGCCGACCAGTGCCGGCAGCAGGATCAGGCTGTCGAGGAAGTGCTTCTCCGCCATCTCACGAGGCTCGGTGATGGCGGTGAGGTTCACCTTGCGATTCCACCGGAGGAGCCGCTCCGCGAACATCACGAGCCGGGCCACCGCGGCGTCGCCCACCGGCAGGCCGAGCGCCTCGATCCCGGCGCGCAGCACCTCCTCGAAGACCCGGTCCACGGCGCACCCTCCTTCCCTCGCGGCCGCGGCCTGCGGCCGCCGGACCCGCCGGCTCAGCCCTTCTTGCGCCCGATGGCCTCGTCGACCGCCTCGAGGTTGTTGGCCAGGAACTGGACCACCTCGGCGTCCTCCAGGGCGAGGTCTCGCAGCACGCCCTGGTAGACGAAGCGGAAGCCCTCGGCGTGCTCCGTCCCCTGCAGCTCGAAGGAGCGACGCAGCACCGCGGCCGAGAAGAGCTTCTCCTGGCTCGTCTTCTGCCGCGCCGCCATCAGTCCCGCGTCGGGCCCTGCTTGGAGGGGTCGGGCAGGACGACGAGCTGGCGGAAGATCCCCTCGCCGTCGCTCCGCGTCGAGACCCCCGCCACCGGCACCAGGGCCAGGTGGATCTGCCGCCGCTCGCGGGCGCTGATGGGCGCGATGGCCACCGCCCGGCCGGTCCGCTTCACGGTCTCCGCCAGCCGC
>JAJXVM010000198.1 GCA_021782135.1 Myxococcales bacterium
CGCGGCGCAGCGCCGGCTCGGCGGCCTCACCGGCGACGTCTACGGCGCCTGCATCGAGCTCGCCGAGCTCGGCTTCCTGGTGGTGGCCGCGGCGGCGTAGCAGGGGAGGGGACGCGGTCCCCTCCCGATCAGTGCAGCTTCACGCCGAGCCGCTCGACCGCGCGGGCGCCCTCGCAGCGCATCCACTCGGCCGTGTCGAGCTCCACCGCGTCCTCGTGCGTGCCGGCGCGCATGAGCAGCTTCGGCTGCCGCGAGAGCTCCGCGTCCACGTAGATGGGCAGGCCGAACAGGCCGAGCGGCGGCTCCGCGCCCGCCTCGCAGGGCTGGAACAGGTCGGCGAACTCGTCCTCGGCGGCGAGCCGCGCGGGCGCGCCGGTGGCCTGCTCCAGCGCGGAGAGGTCGAGCCGCTCCGCCGCCGAGATGACGCACAGGGCGAGCTTGCCGTCGAGCCGGACCACCACCGGCTTGGCGACACGCCGCCCGCTGACGTGCTCGGCCGCCGCCAGCCTCTGGGCGGTGACCGCCCGGAAGTGGAAGCGAGGTTCGCTGCCATCGTGATGGTCGTGCAGGTGGTTCTCGATGGTCCTGGGGATCATGGCCCGCTCCTCCGGAGGGCCGCGCCGCCCTCCGATCGAGGATGGTGCGCCGCGGAGTGGCGGGGTCGCCACCCCCCGACCCCGAGAGGCACGCGCCCGGCCCGGCGGGCGGCCGGGCTCCTGGCCGATCCGCGCGGGCCTCCTCGGCGGCGCGCCGACCGGCGCGGAGACCGAGGGCCGCGGCGCGCCTCCCGCTCCCCTCGCCTACTCCACCACCGGGTGCATCCGCGGCATCTTGGCGCCGAGGAAGGAGAAGTGCTGCCGGTAGCCCTTCATCATCTCCCGGAACGCGCTCAGCATGTAGCGCCGCTTGAAGCCGTCCGGGAGGCGCAGCACCTGGGGCAGCTTCTTCGCGTAGAAGGTCATGTAGCAGCGGCCGAGCGCGATGGTGACCTCCTCGAGCGTCATCTCGTACGGCTCGACGATGGGCGTCGCGAGGTTGTACTTGGACCAGTCGGTGACCCGGATCCGGTCCCGGAACTGCTGGTGGATGGGCGTGAAGGGCATCGGCGTCAGCACCGGGAAGACGGCGATGTCCGGGTTCACCCGGATCGCCTCGGCGATGGTCCGGTCCACGCTCTTCCAGGTCTCGGTGGGGGCCCCGATCATGAACGAGGCCTCGGTCATGATGTCGTGCTCGCGCGCCAGATCGATCGCGCGCTGGTTGACGTCCACGGTGGTCCCCTTGTTGAGGCTCACCAGCATCTCGTCCGAGCTGCCCTCCGCCCCGACGTAGAGGTGGATCACCCCGGCCTCCCGGTACTTCGGGAGCAGGTCGGCGTCGCGGACCACGTCCTCGACCCGGGTCTCCATGAGGAGCTTCACGCCGAGCTTCTCGGCGATGACGAGGTCGAGGAACCGCTCCCAGCGCTCGCGGTCGTTGGTCGGGTAGGGGTCGATGAGGGTGATGAACTCGACCTGGTGCCGCTCCACCAGCTCACGCATCTCGACCAGCACCTTCCGCGGATCGCGGGCGCGCCAGTCGCCCCGCCAGAACTGGCGGTGGCTGCAGAAGGAGCAGCTCATCATGCAGCCGCGCGAGGTGAGCATGGAGGCCATGCGGCCCCAGGGCTCGATGTTGTAGTGGTACTGCTCCCAGTCGAGCAGGTGCCACGCCGGCGGCCGCAGGGAGTCGAGGTCCGGGACGTGCGCCCGCAGCGGGGTGGCGATCACCTCGCCGCCGCGGACGAAGGCGATCCCCTCGACCCCGCCGAGGGCGCCGGAGGGGAGCGCGTCGAGCAGCTCGCGGAAGGTCTCCTCGGGCTCTCCGCGCAGCACGACGTCGACCCGGTTGGCCGGGTCGGCGAAGATCTCGCCGAAGAGGAAGGTGGGGAGGGGCCCGCCGAGGACCGTCACCGCGGCCGGGTGGACCTCCTTCGCGACCGCGAGCGCGCGCAGGGCGGCCGGCACGGTCGCCGTGCTGATGGCCCCGGTGACCGGCAGGTAGTCGAAGGCCACCACCACGTCGGGCCGGAAGCGGGCCACCTCGGCGCGGACGTCGTCGAAGGTGGCGCTGCCGTTCATGGCGTCGTAGACGCGCGCCTCGTGCCCCGCTCCCTCCGCCGCCCCGGCGAGATACGCGATCTGCAACGGCGGCCAGGTGCCGATGACCTGAACACCCCAGCAGTCGTAAGGGGGGACGACGAAAAGGACCCTGCTCATCCGTGGATGCTCCTGACCCGGCGGCGCGAGGCCACCCTTGCGGGGATGGTAGACGACAACCACGCCGGAGCACCAGCACCCCCCGTCGCGCGGCGGGGACCCGCGCCGGCGGCCCGCCCCGGGGACGATCCGGGCGCGGCGTCGCGCCAGCCGGTCAGTTGACGATCGGGTTCCCGGGCGTGCCCGGGAAGTGCGGCGTGTCGAGGTCCACCGGGCCGAAGCGGGCCTCGTAGCGCGCCAGGTTCTCCTGCAGCGCGTGGAGCAGCCGCTTCACGTGCTTGGGGGTGGTGATGGCGCGCGTGCGCACCACGGCGCGCGGGGCCTGGGGCTGCAGGTACATGAGGTCGAGGGTGAACTCGGTCTCGGTGTGGTTCACCATCGCCAGGTTCACGAAGACGCCGTTGGCGGTCGCGGGGTCGAGCTCGATCTGGATCTGGACGGGCTGCGGCGGCTTCGCGGGCTGGTCGGGCATGCCCAGCCTCTATCCGAATCCGCGCGCCGAATACAGCGCCGGGTCACGTCAGGAGGATGGCCGATGTCGGCCCTTCCGGGTAAACAGGCGGCATGCCGGCCACGCACATCCTCGCCATCGACCAGGGCACCACCGGCACGACGGTGCTGGTCCTCGACAAGCGGCTCAACGTCAAGGCCCGCGTCAACCAGGAGTTCCGGCAGCTCTTCCCCAAACCGGGGTGGGTGGAACACGACCTGGAGGACATCTGGGGCTCGATCCACCTCGCGGTGGAGAAGGCGCTGCGCGAGGCGGGGGTGCGGCCCGGCGAGCTCGCCGGCATCGGCATCACCAACCAGCGCGAGACCACCGCCGTCTGGGACCGCCGCTCCCACAAGCCCCTGCAGAACGCCATCGTCTGGCAGGACCGGCGCACCGCCGACCTCTGCGCCCGGCTCAAGGCGGAAGGGCGCGAGCCGGCCATCCGCGAGAAGACCGGGCTGGTGCTCGACCCGTACTTCTCGGCCACCAAGCTGCACTGGATGCTCGAGAACGTCCGCGGCGCGCGCGAGAAGGCCGAGTCGGGGCAGGTGATCTTCGGGACCATGGACAGCTATCTCGTCTGGCGGCTCACCGCCGGCGCGGCCCACGTCACCGACGTCTCCAACGCCAGCCGCACGCTGCTCATGGACCTGCGCACGCTGCAGTGGGACCCCGAGCTGCTCGCGCTCTTCGGCGTGCCGCGCCAGATGCTGCCCGAGATCCGGGGCTCGTCCGAGGTGCTCGGCGTCACCCGCGGCGTGCGGGCCTTGCCGGACGGCATCCCGGTGGCCGGCATCGCGGGCGACCAGCAGGCGGCGCTCTTCGGCCAGGCCTGCTTCGAGCCGGGGTCGGCCAAGTGCACCTACGGCACCGGCGCCTTCCTGCTGCAGAACACCGGCGCCGAGCCGGTGCTGTCGCAGCGCGGCCTGCTCACCACGGTGGCCTGGAAGATCGGCGACGAGGTGAGCTACGCGCTCGAGGGCTCGGCCTTCGTCGCCGGCGCGGCGGTGCAGTGGCTGCGCGACGGGCTCGGGCTCATCAAGAAGTCGGCCGAGGTCGAGGCGCTCGCCAAGACGGTGAAGGACTCGGGCGCGGTGATCTTCGTGCCGGCGCTCTCGGGCCTGGGCGCGCCGCACTGGAAGCCCGACGCGCGCGGGGTGATCGCCGGGCTCGATCGGAGCACCAACGCCGGCCACCTCGCCCGCGCCACGTTGGAGGGGATCGGCTACCAGATCCACGACCTCGCCGCGGCCATGAGCGCCGACGCCGGGCGCCCCTTCCCGGTGTTCCGCGTGGACGGGGGCGCCTCCCAGAACGACCTGCTCATGCAGTTCCAGGCCGACCTGCTGGGAGTGCCGGTGGAGCGGCCGCGCATGATCGAGACCACCGCGCTCGGCGCCGCCTTCCTGGCCGGCCTCGCGGTCGGGCTCTGGCCGGACCGGGCCGAGATCGGCCGCTACTTCAAGGTCGGCAAGCGCTTCGAGCCGAAGATGAAGTCGGAGGACCGCGAACGCCACCTCGCCCGCTGGCGCAAGGCGCTGGCGCTGGCGGTGGGGTAGCGCCCCCTAGAAAAGCCGCTCCAGCGCCTCGTCCACCGTGGCCACCGGGACCGGCTCGATGCCGGCCGGGAGCTCGGCGTGGCGCGCGTTGGCGGCCGGGAGCACCACCCGGTCGAAGCCGAGCCGGGCCGCCTCGGCGAGGCGCGACTCGGCCTGGGAGACGGCGCGCACCTCGCCCGCGAGCCCCACCTCGCCGAGGACCAGCGTCCGCTGCGGGATGGCGCGGTCGCGGAAGCTCGAGGCCAGCGCGGCGATGCAGGCGAGGTCGGCGGCCGGATCGTCGAGGGTGAGCCCGCCCGCCACGTTGACGAAGAGGTCGCAGCCCAGGATCTCGAGCCCGACCTTCTTCTCGAGCACCGCCGCCAGCAGCGCCACCCGGTTCGAGTCGAGCCCCAGGGCGGTCCGGCGGGGGGTCCCGAAGCCGGTGGGCGCGACCAGCGCCTGGACCTCGACGAGCACGGTGCGGCTGCCGTTGAGCGCCGCGGTGACGGCGCTGCCGGGGGCGTCCTCGGGCCGCTCGGCGAGGAACAGCGCCGAGGGGTTCGGGACCTCCTGCAGCCCCTTGGCCTTCATCTCGAAGACGCCGATCTCGCTCGCCGAGCCGAAGCGGTTCTTGTGCGAGCGGAGCACGCGGTAGGGGTGCGCGCCGCCGCCCTCGAAGTAGAGGACGGTGTCCACCATGTGCTCGAGGACCCGCGGGCCGGCGATGGCCCCGTCCTTGGTGACGTGGCCCACGAGGAAGGTGGCGGTCTCGCTCGTCTTGGCGAAGGCCATGAGCCGCGCGGTGACCTCCCGGATCTGCGAGACGGTGCCCGGGGCGCTGGTGAGCTCGGGGAGGTACTGCGTCTGGATCGAGTCCACCGCCAGGACGGCGGGCTCGAGCTTCTCGGCGGCGTGGAGCACCTTCACGGCGTCGGTCTCGGCGAAGACGCGCAGGTTCGCGGCCGAGACCCCGAGCCGGTCGGCCCGCAGCTTCACCTGTCGGGCCGACTCCTCGCCGGAGACGTAGAGCACCGGGCGATCGCCGTGCGCGCGGCAGAGCCGGTCGAGGGCGGCGAGCAGCAGCGTGCTCTTGCCGATCCCCGGATCGCCGCCCAGCAGGATGAGCTGCCCCGGGACGAGCCCGCCGCCGAGGACCCGGTCGAGCTCGCCGATGCCGGTCCGGGCCCGCGCCGCCTCGCCGGCCTCGACCTCGGCGAGCGGCAACGGCTTGGCGCTCCCGAAGCCGGCCGGGCGAGGCCGGCCGGCGCGCGGCTCGGGGGCGGCGACCTCCTCCTGCAAGGTGTTCCACTTGCGGCAGGCGGGGCACTGGCCGAGCCACTTGGGGCTCGTCTGGCCGCACTCCGCGCAGGCGTAGATGGTCCGCTCCCGGGCGACGGCTCTCGGCATGCCTCCCCATAGCAGGGCTCCCTGACGCCTGCCCGGCCGGCCCTTGCCCGAACGGGGCGCTTCCGGCGAGATTTCGCGGCCAGCCTGCCCCCACGCCCGCCGCCCGAACGCCTGGCCGCCCATGCCCCTCGCCCGCGCCCTCCTCCTCGCCGCCTGCGCCGCCCTGTTGCCGCTCGCCGGGCGCGCGGCCGATCGGGACGGCGACGGGCTCGACGACGCCCTCGAGCAGGCGCTCCTGGAGCGGTTCGCGCCGGTGGTGCTGCTCGCGCCCGGCGAGCGCGCCCGGCCGGCGAGCGTCGACTGGTTCCTGGCGCGCTCGGAGGGGCTGTCGCGCCCGCCGAGGCTCCGCCCCCAGCGCGCCGCCCGCGCCGGCAGCGCCGACCCGCGCGACTGGACCGTCTACGGCCACGTGGTGCCGGCGCGCGCGGGAGGGGTCCTGGTCCAGTACTGGTTCTTCTACCCCTTCAACGACGGCCACTGGCTCTTCGACCACGAGGGCGACTGGGAGCACGTCACCGTGAAGCTCGGGCCCGACCTCGCGCCCGAGGGCGCCTGGTACGCCCGCCACGAGGACTCGCACCCGGGCCGCTGGTTCCGGTGGGCGGCGCTGGCGCGCGAGGGCGAGCACCCGGTGGTGCTCTCGGCGCGCGGCACGCACGCGAGCTACGCGACCCCGGACGAGGTGCCGTTCTACGACCGGACCTGCGGCGCGCGCGCGCCCGAGGAGGCGGCGCGCCGCGGCTGCCGCGTGTGGCGGACCTGGGCCG
>JAJXVM010000199.1 GCA_021782135.1 Myxococcales bacterium
CCGCCGGCGTGGACCTCGCGCCGGCCATGGCCGCCGCCGCGCGCGCGCGCTGCCCGGCGGCGGGCCTCTCGGTCGCCGACGCCGAGCGGCTCCCGTTCCGGGACGGTTCCTTCGACCTCTACCTCTCCACCTCCGCCCTGCAGTGGCTCACCCGCCTCGACCTCGCCTTCGCCGAGGCGCGCCGGGTGCTCGCGCCCGGCGGGCTGCTGGCGGTCTCGCTCTTCTGCGGCGACACCCTGCACGAGCTGCGCGGGTGCTACCGGGCGGCGGCCGAGGCGCGGGGGGCGCCCGACCCGACGCACCGGTTCTTCTCGCGCGCGCAGCTCGGCGAGGCGCTCCGAACCGCCGGGTTCCGCCTGCTCGCGCTCGACTCGGCGCTCCACGTCGAGTGGCACGCCGACGTCCCGGACCTGCTCCGGGGGCTGCGCCGGATCGGCGCGGGCAACGCCTCGCCGGACCCGGCGCGCGCCCCGGCGGGCCTGGCCGGGCGCCGGCTCATGCTCGAGATGATGGAGCGCTACCGCGCCCGCTTTTCGCGCGAGGGTGCCGTTCCAGCCAGCTACGAGGTAGGTTATGCGGTGGCCCGCGCCCCCCTCGGGGAGGCGCGCGCCGGATAGGAGCCTCTCGTGAAAGCCATCGCCCTCCTGCTCGCCATCCTCCCCGGCCTCGCCCTCGCGCAGGGGATGTACCCGCCCCCCCCTCCCGACTACCCGCCGCCGCCCCCCGGCTCGCAGCGCTACCAGGGTGCGCCCACCCGCTCGCCCTGGTACGTCGGCTTCGGCATGGGCGCGGGCGACGGCAGCGTGAGCGGCCAGGGGCAGCGCGTGAACCTCGGCGACCTCGGCGGCGGCGGGCGGCTCGGGTTCAACTTCAAGATCGGCGCCACCCTCACCCCCAAGCTGCTGCTCGGCTTCGACCTGCTCACCCTCTCCACCTTCGGGACCCAGGTCGACCAGTACGGCTACACCTACGACTCGACCGCCACCATCGCCGACGCGGACGTGATGCTCACGTACTTTCCGTGGGAGCGCGGCTTCTTCGTCCGCGCCGGCGTGGGCCCCACGTTCCTCTCCTTCGACCAAAACAGCTACACGAGCTCGAGCTACGCCGGGTTCAACGGCGACGTCGGCCTGGGCTACGCCTTCTGGCTCGGCGACTCGTTCAACTTCACGCTGAACGGGGACTTCGCCGCCCAGACCTACGGCAGCTCCAGCAACGCGCCCGAGAGCTCCCGGTTCTTCCTCTTCTGGCTCGGGTTCGACTGGTACTGAGGCCGGGACCCCGGCCCCGCTCCCACCCGCTGCGCGCGGCGCCGGCGCCTCCCCGGGGCCGGCGCGTCGTGCCGCCCCCGTCGACCTCGCGCTCCGACGCGCCGATGGACGCGGCGCATCTTCCGGGCGAGGATGCTCCCGGAGGGTGACCGAGGATGGCAAACCGATCCGGACGCGCGCTGCCTGGGGGAGGTCTCGCCGTGCTCGTGGCGCTGAGCGCCGCGTCGAGCTGGGGCTGCGGGGGCTCGAAGTCCCCGGGCGGCTCCGCCGGGAGCCCGCCGGTGGTGCAGTCGAGCGCCCCGAGCGTGCCCGCCGACGGCGTCACCGCGGTCTCCCTGTCGGTGTCGGGGGACACGGGCTACCCGATGACCGTCTGGACCAGCCTCGGCGTCCTCACGACCGGAGACGGCCAGTCCGGCAAGAGCATCCAGCTCCTCGGCCCCGGCACTTCGCTCGCCCTCCGCAGCGCCTGCGACGCGACCACGGTCGCCGGCTGCTGGGGCGTCGCTCGGGTCATCGCCACCGACGCGGCCTCGCTCTCCGGCTTCACGAGCGTCTCCCTCACCTGCCCGGGCAGCACCTGCCAGCCGGGCGGGAGCGGGAGCGTGACGTCGGGCACCGGGTCGAGCGGGTCCGGAAGCGGCGGGTCGGGCGGCAGCGGCGGGAGCGGCTACGTCATCTCCGGGACGGTGGCCGGGGTGGCCAGCGCCGGCGTCAGCGTCCACCTGAGCGGCGCGGCCACCGCGACCGCCGTCGCCGACGGCGGCGGCGGCTTCAGCTTCGGCGGCCTCGCGAGCGGGAGCTACCTCGTCGCTCCGGCGGCGAGCCCCGGCCTGTTCTTCCTGCCCCCGAGCGCCTCCGTGACCATCGCCGCCGCCGACGTCCCCGGCGTCCTCTTCACCGCCTATCCCGGCGCCGCGCCGGCGTGCACCGTCCAGATCGCGGGCGACGCCACCTCGGGCGTGGGCGCCGGCACCTACTCGTGCGACTCCTACCAGCCTCCGTCGAACGTGGCGGTCCGCGACCCCACCAGCGGGGCCTGGACGATGTCGTTCCAGTTCGACGCCGGCGCGGTGCGAGACCTGGGGGGCAGCGTGTCCCAGTCCGGAGTCCCGGAGGCGACGTCCTACGCGGCCTACGGCGTCGCCGGGCCCCTGTGCTGGACCCAGTCGCTGCCGGACGGGAGCTACGCCGAGTGGGCGGCGACGAGCTTCACGCTCACGCTCACCTCCGTCGGGGCCGGGGTGGCGACCGACACCCCAGGATCGGGCGCGGGCGGCTTCCTGGTGGATTACCCGGTCCACGGCACGTTCCACGCCGTCTGCCAGCCGCCGCTCACCCAGGCGTACCTCGGCAACGTGACCATGGACGTGGGCTTCTGAGGCGCCCACGAACGACGGCGCCGCGGCCCCACCCAGGGGACCGCGGCGCCGGGAACGCCGAAGCCGAGAGGCCGCGCTACTCGAACGACCCGAGCGGCAGGACCGTCCGCCCGTACATCTCGTTCCAGATCTGCGCCGCGCCGACGTACATCGCGCCGAGGCCGCAGAGGATGCCCTCGTAGCCGGCGAGCCGGGTGATCGCCTTGTTGCCCGTGGCGTCGCCGAGCGCGAGCAGGAAGAAGAGGACGCAGAGCAGCAGGAAGACGAGCATGAGCGCTCGGCTGGTGCGGAAGGTCCCCACGAACAGCACCAGGCTGAAGAGCCCCCACACGAACAGGTAGGCGGCCATGGCGCGCCCGTCGGCGGCCTCGATGCCGAAGCGCGGCAGCAGCACCAGCGCCACGAGCGAGATCCAGAAGAAGCCGTAGGAGGTGAAGGCCACCATGCCGAAGGTGTTCTTCTTCTTCCACTCCATGTAGCCCGCGATCACCTGCGCCAGGCCGCCGTAGAAGAGCCCCATCGCCAGGATCATGCTGCCGATCCCGATGAAGCCGGCGTTGTGCATGTTGAGCAGGATGGTGGTGAGGCCGAACCCCATCAGCCCGAGCGGCGCCGGGTTGGCCGTGGAGTCGCGGATCACGGTCTCGTGCGGGAGGGAAGCCGCGCGCGTCAGCTCGCGGACGGAGGTGCTGGAGACTGCCTGGACGTCGCTCATGGATCTGCCCCTGGTTCGTGGGAGGCGAATCCCGTAGCACACCGGCAGTGAGGGCGGATTGTCAGCAGAAATTTACGCTACTTCCGGGATCTCAATTCGTGATCTCGACCAAGAAAAATTTATTATCCGAGCGGTCCGCGATCCGGACGGGGCGTTTTTCGCCCAGCGCGCTTCGCATCGCCGCCAGCCGGGCACGCTCCACGATCACCCATTTGCGCCCCGGACGGGCGGCGAACTCCTTCAACCTCTGGGGATCCAGGATCTGCCTTACCAGGTTGCGGGAGTAGAAGGTCTCGCCGCGCCAGTTCATGTAGTAGGCCGCGATCGGCTCGTCGGGGCTGGTCCGGCCGGCCAGGTAGGCGCGGAAGACGTCGCGCTGGCTCCAGTGGGGCGAGAGCTCCCGCCAGTGGAACCAGGAGAGGTAGAGCGCCGTCGCCAGCGCGGTCGCGGCGAGCGCGCCCACGAGCGCGCGCCGGGCCTCCCAGACGTAGGCGAGGAGCGCCGCCAGGCCGCAGGTCACGAACAGGGTGCGCAGCACCGCGCGGGCCCCGAGCGAGAAGAGCAGCGGGCCGACGGCGGTCCCGGGGTGCAGCGCGGCCAGCTCCGCCTCCGGGTAGGGGCGCTCGTAGTTGTAGACGAAGAGGTCGACCAGGTGCTTCGGCTCCTGGGCGAGCGAGTGTCCCACCACCACCAGCGCGGCGAGGCCGAGCAGGAGCGCCGGGAGGTGCCGCGCCGGCTCCTCCTCCCAGAGCCGGTCGAGGAAGAGCGCGCAGAGGATCGCCAGCGGCGGCACCGCCGGGAAGATGTAGTGGTGGAACTTGGTGGCCGAGAGGCTCATGAGGACGTAGGCGACCACCGCCCAGAGGCCGCACAGGAGCGTCAGCTCGTCGCGCGGCGTGCGCCCGTCCTCCGCGCGCACCCGCGCCCGCAGGAGCTCGCCGAGGGCGCCGGGCAGCGCCGCCACCCAGGCCGCGAGGCCGTACCCGAGCTGCTCGAGGAAGTAGTCGAAGGTGCCGCCCGGGGTGGTGGTGTGGACGCCGACCTCGAGCCGCTTCAGGTGGTCGTGCACGAAGAACCGGTAGGCGAAGGTCTGCCCCTCGTCGTCCACGCCGCGGAAGAGCGAGAGGACCACGTACCAGGGCGCCGCCACCGCCAGGAAGAGGGCCGGGCCGATGGGCAGCCAGACCCGGCCCACCCGCTCGGCGAGCCGGAGCCGCCCGAGCCTGCGCCACTCCCCGGTGACCGTGAACCAGGCCAGGAAGGCCGCCCCGGCGAGCCCGAACCCGAGCAGCCCCTTCGCCAGGGTGGCGAAGGCGAGGAGGACGTAGCCGGCGTAGGCCCATGCCGTCCGGTGCGCCCGCGGATCCATCACCGCCACCGCGAAGCAGAGCGTCCCGGCCGTGAGCAGCGCCACGAAGGGCATGTCGGTCGTGGCCTGGCGCGCCAGGAGCGCGTAGAAGGGCGTGGTCGCGGTCGCCAGCGCGGCGAGCAGGCCGGCCCGGCGCGAGGCCAGCCGGCTCACCGTCAGGTAGATGACCGCCACCGCCAGGATCGCGAGCAGGGCCACCGGGAGCCGCACCGCCCACTCGGTCAGGGTGGAGAGGCCGCTCGGCGTCGGCGGCGCCGGGTCGGCGCCGGGCGGGAGCGAGGAGCGCTGCGCGCCGAAGAGCGCCATCCCGGCGGCGGTGAGCCAGGGGAGCAGCACCGGCTTGGAGAAGAACCAGGCCGACTCCCAGTACGGGTGGACGAAGTCGCGCCGCACCAGCATCTCGCGCGCCACCTCGGCGTAGTGCGGCTCCCAGGGGTCCCACAGGCCGGTGGAGCCGAGCCAGGGCAGGAAGAGGAGCGCGGCGAGGCCGGCGGCCGCGAGGAGACCTCTCACCGTGGGTGACGGAGCGCCGGGGCCGGAGGGCATCGGGCCCCTCATAACACGCGAGACCGGGCGCGGCGCGGCTCGGGACCGCTGCCTTGGCACCCGAAAGGGCGCGGGATACTATCGAGCCACCGTGCCCGAAGCCGCCCCCCAGCCCATGCCCGCGGAGTTCAAGCCGCACGTCTTCGGCAAGTTCTACCTGCTGCAGCGGCTCGCGATCGGCGGCATGGCGGAGATCTATCGCGCCAAGGTGGTCGGCGCGGGCGGCTTCGAGAAGGAGATGGTGGTGAAGCGCATCCTGCGGGAGCGCTCGCAGGATCAGGGCTTCATCCGGATGCTGGTCAACGAGGCCCGGCTCACCGTCCAGCTCACCCACAACAACGTCGCCCAGATCTACGAGTGCGGCGCGGTGGAGGGCACCTACTTCATCGCCATGGAGCTGGTGGCCGGCGTCTCGCTGCGGGAGATGCTGCAGGCCTTCACCCGCGCCGGCGCCACGCTCACGCCCGAGCAGGCCATCTACCTCACCCTGCAGCTCCTGCAGGGGCTCGACTACGCCCACCGCAAGGTGGACGCGCAGGGCCAGCCGCTGCGCATCGTCCACTGCGACGTCTCGCCGGACAACGCGCTCGTCTCCTGGGAGGGCGAGCTCAAGCTGCTCGACTTCGGCATCGCCCGCGCCGCCACCAGCCTGTCCAACTACAAGCAGGGCATGCTGATGGGGAAGCTCGGGTACGTCTCCCCCGAGCAGGCCTCGGTGGAGACGACCTGGGACCACCGGGTGGACGTCTTCGCGGCGGGCGTCATCCTCTACGAGCTGCTCACGAAGCAGAAGCCGTTCCCGGTCGCCAACGACGTGGACTCGCTCGTCGCCTCGCGCAAGGCGCGGGTGGTCCCCCCCTCGGAGATGGTCGAGGGGGTGCCGCGCGAGCTCGACGCCATCCTCGCCCGCGCCCTCGCCTACGACCCGGAGAAGCGCTTCCCGCGGGCCCGCGACTTCGCCGAGGCGCTCGTGGACGTGCTCTTCCCGACGCCCCACAGCGCCATCCAGGACCTGCTGTCGCAGCGCATCCAGGAGGTGTTCGCGGCGCGGATCGCGCGCGAGCGGGCCGCCCGGGCCCACGACGCCCTGGTGATGAAGGTGCTGCAGCACGTGGCCGAGCGCGCCGGCGACCGGCCGCCCCCGCCCGCCGGCCCGCCCGCGGAGCCGGG
>JAJXVM010000200.1 GCA_021782135.1 Myxococcales bacterium
CGACGCCGGGGGCGGCGCGGCGGCGGCGCTGGTGGCGCCGCGCGCGACCGAGCGCCAGGGGAAGGCCAGCAGCGCGAAGAGCGCTGCGCTCAGGGACAGGAACCAGAGGGCGAGGCGGGGGGTCTTCATCGAGCGGGTGCGGGTCCGGGCGGCTCCGGCCGGGGAGGCCGAAAAAAAAGGGGTGCCCGGCAGCGCCAGGCACCCCTTTCGTCAAGCAAGCAACGAGCCAGCAACCCGCCGGCACGGTCGTCGTCCGCTCAGGCCCGTGCGGTCGCGCGGACGCGGCGCGAAGCCTTGGCGGGCCGCCGCTTGCCCGAGGGCAGCACCGCGGCGTTCTTCCTCGCCTCGACCTTGCGGGTGGTGCCGTTCACCACGGCCGGCACCGCCTTGCGGGTGGTCCCGGCCGGCGCGGGCTTGCGGGCCGCCGCCGCCTTCCGCGCCGCGGCGCGCTCTCGCAAGGCCGCCTGGGCGGCAGCCAGGCGAGCGATCGGCAGCCGGTACGGTGAGCAGGAGACGTAGTCGAGCCCCAGCTCGTGGCAGTAGCCCACCGACGCCGGATCGCCGCCGTGCTCGCCGCAGATGCCGATCTCGAGCTGCGGCCGCACCGCGCGCCCGCGCTCGACCGCGATCTCCATGAGCTGCCCCACGCCGAGGCGGTCGATGGAGACGAAGGGATCGACGTCGTAGATCCCCTTCTCGAGGTAGCTCGCCAGCACCGGCCCCACGTCGTCGCGCGAGATGCCGTAGGTCATCTGCGTGAGGTCGTTGGTCCC
Organism: Myxococcales bacterium; assembly: GCA_021782135.1. Lineage (GTDB taxonomy): Bacteria > Myxococcota > Myxococcia > Myxococcales > Anaeromyxobacteraceae > Anaeromyxobacter_B. The sequence goes on from JAJXVM010000200.1 coordinate 774, forward strand.
GAAGGAGAAGAACTGCGCGCTCTCGGCGATGTCGCCGGCCCGCAGGGCGCCGCGCGGCACCTCGATCATGGTGCCGACCTCGTACTTCACCTTGCGCCCGTTCTCCGCGAAGACCTTGGCGGCGGTGGCGTGCACCACCTCGAGCTGGTGGTCGAGCTCCTTGCGCGTGCCGACGAGCGGGATCATCACCTCGGGGTGGACGTGCACGCCCTGCTTGGCCAGGTCGCAGGCGGCCTCGAAGATCGCGCGCGCCTGCATCTCGGTGATCTCCGGGTAGGAGATCCCGAGCCGGCAGCCGCGGTGGCCGATCATCGGGTTCGACTCCCGCAGCTCGTTCACCCGCTCGCGGACCTGCGGCACGGTGCGGCCGGTGGCGTCGGCGAGCTCCTGGATTCCCTCGGCGTCGTGCGGCAGGAACTCGTGCAGCGGCGGGTCGAGGGTGCGCACCACCACCGGGTGGGGCGCCATCGCCTTCAGGATCCCGGCGAAGTCCTCGCGCTGCAGCGGCAGCAGCTTGGCGAGCGCCGCCCGCCGCTCCGCCTCGGTCTCGGCCACGATCATCTCCCGCATCGGGCCGATCTTCCCCTCGCCGAAGAACATGTGCTCGGTGCGGCAGAGCCCGATGCCCTGGGCGCCGAAGGCCACCGCCACCGCCGCCTGGTCCGGCTGGTCGGCGTTGGCGCGCACGTCGAGGCGGCGCGCCGCGTCGGCCCAGGAGAGGAGCTTCGCGAAGTCGCGGTAGAGCGGGGCCTCGGAGGGCTTGCGGCTCTTCTCGAGCAGCACCTGCACCACCTCGGACGGGCTGGTGTCGAGCTCTCCCTCGATGACCTCGCCGGCGGAGCCGTCGAGCGAGATCCAGTCGCCCTCCTTCAGCACCTTGGGCCCGCTCACGGTGTCGACCGTCATCTCGCGCGCGTTGTAGTCGAACTCGAGCGCGTTGCAGCCGACCACCGCCACCTTGCCCATCTGCCGCGCCACCAGCGCGGCGTGGCTGGTCATGCCGCCGAAGGCGGTGAGGAACCCCTCGGCCGCGGCCATGCCGCGGATGTCCTCCGGGCTGGTCTCGTGGCGGGCCAGGATCACCTTCTCGCCGCGCTCCTTCCACTCCACCGCCTCGTCGGCGAAGAAGACCAGCCGGCCGCGGGCCGCCCCCGGCCCGGCCGGCAGCCCCTTGGCGAGGAGCCGGCCGGCGGCGACCGCCTTCTCCTTGGCGTGCTGGTCGAACACCGGCCGGAGCAGGTGGTCGAGCGCCGCCGGCTCGACCCGGAGCACCGCCTCGTCCTTCTTGATGAGGCCGGCCGCCGCCATCTCGACCGCGGCGCGCACCGCGGCGATGCCGGTGCGCTTGCCGGAGCGGGTCTGCAGCACGTAGAGCCTGCCGCGCTCGATGGTGAACTCGATGTCCTGCATGTCGCGGTAGTGGCGCTCCAGCCGCGCGCGGACCTTCTCGAGCTGGCGGGCCACGTCGGGGAAGTGGGCGGCCAGCTCGGAGATCTTCTCCGGGGTGCGGATGCCGGCGACCACGTCCTCGCCCTGCGCGTTCACCAGGAACTCGCCGTAGAAGGCGTTCTCGCCGGTGGCCGGATCGCGGGTGAAGGCCACGCCGGTGCCGGAGTCCTCGCCCATGTTGCCGAAGACCATGGCCTGCACGGTGACGGCGGTGCCCCACTCCGAGGGGATGCCGTTGAGCTGCCGGTAGGCCACCGCGCGCTCGTTGTCCCAGGAGCGGAAGACCGCCTCGACGGCGGCGAGGAGCTGCGCCATGGGGTCCTCGGGCAGCACCTTGCCGCGCCGGGCGATCTCCGCCTTCTCGGCGGCCACGATCTCGCGCAGCGCCTCGACCCCGAGCTCCGAGTCGTCCTTCACCCCGAGCGACTGCTTCTTCCACGACAGGATCTGCTCGAAGGGATCGCGGTCCTCCTTGCGCTCGGGCTTCATGCCGAGCACCACGTCGCCGAACATGGCGCAGAAGCGGCGGTAGCTGTCCCAGGCGAAGCGCGGGTTCCTGGAGCGCGCCGCCAGCCCCTGCACGGTGCGGTCGTTGAGGCCGAGGTTGAGGACGGTGTCCATCATGCCCGGCATCGACACCCGGGCGCCGGAGCGGACCGAGACGAGGAGCGGGTCGTCGGGGTCGCCCAGCCGGCGGCCGGCCAGCTTCTCCATCTGCGCGAGGGCCGCCCGGATCTCGGGGACGAGGCTCTTCGGGAGCTTCTTGCCGGAGCGGTAGAACTCGGTGCAGACCTCCGTCGTGATGGTGAACCCGGGCGGAACCGGGATGCCGATGCGGCTCATCTCGGCGAGCCCGGCGCCCTTCCCGCCGAGGAGGTTCTTGAGCTCCATGCTGCCTTCGGCCTTGCCGCCGCCGAACGCGTAGATGCGCTTCGCCTTGGCCATTTCTCTCCCCACCGGTTTTTGGACTTCGGAAAGGAGGCTATTCCGCCAGACGAGCCACCGGTTCGACTTGATGGGGATCAGCCGACGCGCGAAAAGATGGGGAGTACAGCAGGCCATCCGCCGAGCGCCCGGTCGTCCATCTCGCGCGCGGCGCCCGCGAAGGCGCGGAGCGCCGGCGCCCGCCGAGAGCGGCTCGGAAGCGCGGGAAGAAACCCCGTTCGCTCGGCCGCGGGCGAGGCCGGGTCAGCGGGCCGCGCGCCAGCCCGCGTCCCAGCCGAGGATCCGGGTGGCCCTCTCGACCGCGACCGCGCCGTCGTCCTCGGCGACGTTGTAGACGCCGGGCGTCGCCCGGGCGATGGCGAGCTCGGCGGCCTTCGCGGCGGCGTCGACGTGCACCGAGCCGGGGCCCACGGGCGCGTCGAACCCCGTACCGGGGCCGTAGAAGAGCCCGTACCGGAGGACGATCCCGTCGAGCGGCGCCGAGAGCACCTGGCGCTCGAGGCTCGCGACGGCGCGCACCGTCTCGCCGTAGACCGGGTGGGTCTCCGCGAGCAGCGGGTCCTCCTCGCGGTGCGGCGTGGGCCCCTCGGCGTAGACGAAGCCGATGCTCTGGGCGATGAGCCGCCTCGCCCCGGCGCCCACGGCGGCCGCGACCAGGTTGCGCGTCCCCTCGTCGCGGAGCCGCGCGTTGCGCACCAGGGCCGCCTCCATCTTGCTCGACTCGAGCCCGAGCGGCAGATCGGTGAGCTGGTGGATCACCACCTCCGGCCTGGCCCCGGCCACCGCGTCGCGGAGCGCGCCGGCGTCGAAGACGTCGACCACCACCGGCTCCACCCCCAGCTCGCGCAGCAGGGCCGCCTTGCTCTCGGACCGCGTGGTGCCGACCACTCGCCAGCCGCTCGCCACGAGCAGCGGCGCGAGGCGCCGGCCGATGGCGCCCGCGGCGCCCGCGAGGAAGACACACTTCTCCGTCGTCATCTGGATCTCCGTTTCGATTCGCTGCGTGTGAGGGGTACGTCCCTGCCTTCGGATCACGACTTCCGGCGCGCGCCGCCCCGGCGGCCGCCGCCTCGACTGGCCGCGCGGCCGCTCCTCCGCTCCAGGAACCAGGCCTCGGCGTCCCGGACGAACCGCTCCGGCGCCTTCCTCGCGAACTCCTGGCTCAGGTCGGCGAGCGTCTTCGAGGCGAGGAAGCCCTGGAGCGCTCCCTCCGCCTCCCGCATGAAGAGGTGGATGCGGCACATCCCGGCGACGCTCCACCCCGGCGGCTCCCCGCCGAAGAGCGCGCAGTGCCGCCGGATCTCGGCGCACTCGAAGAGCGTGCGGTTCGGGTCCACCGCCTCGAGGACGTCCCGCACCGTGATCCGCTCGGGCGGCCGGGCCAGCGCGAACCCGCCCTGGACGCCCTCGATGGCCTCGACGAGCCCGGCCTTCTCCAGCCGCGTGCAGAGCTTGGCGAGGAAGCGCTCCGGGAGCTCCTGGAAGCGCGCCAGGTCGCGCGCGCTGACCGGCTCCGCGCGCGCCGCCAGGATCAGGAGGGAGTGGAGCGCGTACTCGGCGCCGGCGCCGTAAAGGGATGAGCTCAAACTTGCACCTCTAAGGTCGCAGTTTATAGCCGCGAGAGGCGCCCCCGGTCAAGGTGGGGCCGGGCGCTTCCGCCGTCGGTCGTCGGGATCGGGGCAGGCGCGGAGGCGCCCGCGCCCTCACACCCGCATCTTCTCGAGCGCGTCCTCGTCGTCGAACGGCGCCACCGGGTACCGCTCCGCCTCGCCGTCCTCGCGCCACTCCACCTCGACCTGCGGCAGGTCCTTCCCCTTGCCGTAGCGGGCGACGATGCGCGAGGCGAGCTGCCGCTCCTCCCAGGTGGGCACGCCCTCGACCAGCGCCACCGGGCCGGCCACGCCCTGCGCCTCCACCCGCGCGCGGCCCTCGAGGTAGTTGTCGAGGAGCGCGTTCTCCACCTCGCTGCGGCCGATGACGAGCTTGGCCTTCGGCGAGAGCCGGAAGTGGCGGCCGGTGGAGAGGAGCACCACGTCGTCCGGCTCGATGCGCCGCTCCTCCCCCGCCGCCTCGCGGGCCCGCAGCACGTCGAAGAACTTCCGCGCGAAGCTCTCGTCGGTGAGGTAGCAGCAGCCGCCCGCCGGCTGCGGCCAGTCGGCGATCCCGAGCGCCTCGGCCATCGCCATCTGCGGGTGGCGCGAGCGGCCGGAGATGTCGCCCAGCTTCGAGCGGTCGAGGAGCCCCTCCTGCTCGGGGATGGTGGGCTTGAGCAGCTTCGCCGAGAGGGGCCGGAGCAGCCGCCCGTCGAGGCCGCTGTCGCGCTCGACCACGCGCAGGGTGTCGCGGCGCTGGCTCTTGGGGCGCTGGCCCAGCACCTCGCCGGTGAAGACGAAGTCGGCGCCCTCGCGCTCCATGATCTCCTTCGCCTTCCTCATCATGAAGACGCGGCAGTCCACGCAGGGGTTGGCGTTCTTGCCGTAGCCGTAGCGGGGCGAGACCAGCATGTCGAGGTACTCGCGGCCGGAGATGTCCACGTACTCGACGTCCACCTCCACGTCGGCCGCCGCCCGCAAGGCCTCGTTGCGCGGGACCGAGCCGTCGGGGCGGCCGCCCTTGCGGCGCTGGGTCTCGGTGATGCAGAAGCCGGTGTAGAAGTTGATCGCCTTCACCTCGACGCCCTGCGCCTTCACCATCGCCAGCGCGAGGGTGGAGTCGAGGCCGCCGGAGATGAGGCCGATGGCCCTTGCCTTCCTGGTCACGGCTGCCCCTCCTCGCGCGGCGCGCGCCGCACGTAGCTCTTCCAGGCCGCGCCTTCCTTGAAGGTGGCGAGGTGCTCGTTGCGCGTCGCCCTGCACCACATCGGCATGTCCTGGGCGATGCCGGGGTCGGTGGCGATGACCAGCAGCACCGCCCCGGGCGCGAGCGCGCGCACCGCCTTGGCCGTCTCCACGATGGGGAACGGACAGAGCTTCCCGGAGGTGTCGAGGGTCCGGTCGGGCGCGGGCAGGGTCGCGTTCATCGGCGCACCCTTTAACCGAAGCCGCGCCCCACCTCAACGGAGGGGGGCGTTTATTTGCCGCCGCGGGCGCCCGGGCGGTAGGCTCCTCGCGCCGTGACGACCCCGCGCCTCCGCCCCTGGCTGCTCGCCCTCGCCGCCGTCTCCTCGCTCGCCCTCGCCGCCCCGGCGCGCGCCGACGAGGCGACGCGCCAGAAGATGGCGGAGCTGATGCGGAAGCGGGCCGCGGCCTCGCAGGACGCGGCGCCGC
>JAJXVM010000201.1 GCA_021782135.1 Myxococcales bacterium
CGGGCCGAGCCCGTCGGAGCGCGGCCGCCGCGGCTCCCGGCCCCTGCAGCACGAGCCGACCGCGCGGAGCGACGGGGCGGCACCTCCGAGCGGGCCGGCCCCGCGCGGCGCGCGAGGTCCCCGGCGGTGATGGCGCGGGTGGGTCAGGCGGCGCGGCGGTGACCGGACGGTGCTTGCGCAGGGAACGCTCGACCCGAAGCTTGGTGCATGCGCCGCGCGTGGTCCCTCTCGCTCGCGATCCTGGCGCTCTGCGCTTGCGGAGGGATCCGGGTGCGGAGCCGCGCCGCCGACGCCTGCCCGGTGACGCCGCCCGGGCTGGCGGCGGACGCCGCGGGGCACGCCATCCGGACCATCTTCCTGATCGTGATGGAGAACCAGGACTGGTCCTCCGTGAAGGGGAGCTCCTCGGCGCCGTACCTCAACGGCGTGCTGCTCCCCCGGTTCGCCCACGCCGAGGATTACCGGAACGGCGGGGTCCACCCGAGCCTCGGCAACTACATCGCCCTCGAGGCCGGCAACCCGCTGGGCGTGGACTTCGACGCCCCTCCCGGCGAGGTGCACCTCCCGGTCTCCTGCCACCTCGCCAGCTGGCTCGAGGCCACCGGCATCTCCTGGAAGGCCTACGAGGAGGGGATCCGCGGCGACGAGTGTCCGCTCGCCGACGCCGGCCGCTACGCCGTGCGCCACGACCCGTTCGTCTACTTCGACGACGTGGCCGGGAGCCCGCCGGATCCGCGGAGCGCGCGCTGCATCCGGCACGTCCGCCCCTACTCGGAGCTGGCGGCCGACCTGCGGACCGGGAACGTGGCCCGGTACAACTTCATCACCCCGGACCTCTGCGGAGACGGGCACGACAGCTGCTCGCCCGCTCACGACCGCGTCCGCCAGAGCGACGCCTGGCTCGAGCGCGAGCTCCCGATCCTGATGGCCTCCGAGGCGTACCAGGAGGCGGGCGCGATCCTCATCACCTGGGACGAGGGCGGGTCGGGCGACCACCCCATCGGCCTCGTCCTGATCTCGCCGTACGCCAAGCCCGGCTACGCCAGCACCCTCCCGTACTCGCACGCCTCGACCCTGCGGACGGTGCAGGAGATCCTCGGCGTGACCCCGCTCCTGCGCGACGCCGCGTCGGCCCGGAACCTCTCCGACCTGTTCACGAGCTATCCGTGAGCGCCGGCCGGCGAGGGGAGGGGCGCGCCGCGCCTCGCCCGGGAGGCCCCGGGACGCGCGCCGCTCGTCCGCGGCGAGCGCCGCCGCCTGGCGGAGGGCGTCGCGGAGCCGTGAAGGCGCTCGCGCTCGCCCTCGCCCTGCTCCCTCGCGCCGCCGCGCCCGCCGGCGTCGAGCGCGGGCGCCACCAGCGGCGAGCGGAGCTGAGCGTCACCGTTCGCGTGGTGCGCTCGACGGTCATCCGCCCCGCCGCGCTCGAGCTCGCCCGCGCGCGGGCCGCCGCTGGCGCGGTCACCGCGTTCGGCGGCGCCGGCGAACCGCTCTCCGTCCGGGTGGTGGAGGAGGGACTCGCCGCGGGGAGCGGGGGCGTCCGCTGGGTGTACGTGTTCCCGGACTCCGCTCCGCGGGGGAGCCCGCCCGGGACGCTCCGCGCCGCCCCGGAGCACCGGGAGACGGCGGAGCGGGTCCACGGCTGCTTCGCCGACTCCTGCCCGCTCTACCGCTCGCTGAAGTCGGCGGTCGCCATCACCACCGAGCTCACCTTCCTTCCGCCCTGAGGCGGACGGCGCGCGCCGGAGGCCGGAGCCGGGTCGCGCGGGCGGCCCGGCGGCCGGGCCCGCTCACTTGCGCCGGCGCTCCACCTGCTGGGCCTGGATGGCGGTGAGCGCGATGGTGAAGACGATGTCCTCCACCAGGCAGCCGCGGCTCAGGTCGTTCACCGGCTTGGCCATCCCCTGGAGCATGGGGCCGATGCTCACCACGTTGGCGCTGCGCTGCACCGCCTTGTAGGTGACGTTGCCGGTGTTGAGGTCGGGGAAGACGAAGACGGTGGCGCGGCCGGCCACGGGCGACTTGGGCGCCTTCTGCCGGGCCACGTCGGGCATGATCGCGGCGTCGTACTGCAGCGGCCCGTCGACGGCGAGATCGGGGCGCAGCGCCCGCGCCAGCTCGGCCGCGCGCCGCACCTTCTCCACGTCCTCGCCGGCCCCGCTCGTGCCGGTGGAGTAGGAGAGCATCGCCACCCGCGGCTCGATGCCGAAGGCCCGCGCCGAGTCGGCGCTCTGGATGGCGATGTCGGCGAGCTGCTCGGCGGTCGGGTTCGGGTTCACGGCGCAGTCGCCGAAGACCAGCACCTGCTCCGGCAGGCACATGAAGAAGACGCTCGAGACGAGGTCGCACCCCGGCGCGGTCTTGATGAGCTGCAGGGCGGGGCGGATGGTGTGGGCGGTGGTGTGGAGCGCGCCCGAGACCACTCCGTCCACCTCGTCGAGCGCCATCATCATGGTGCCGATCATGATGGGGTCCGAGAGCTCCTGGGCGGCCTGCTCCGGGGTCATCCCCTTCGCCTTGCGCCGCTCCACCAGCGGGGCGACGTAGCGGCCCGCCACCTGCGCCGGGTCGAGGAGCTCCACCGACTCCGGCAGGGTGACGCCCTGCTTGCGCGCCACGTCGCGGATCTCGTCCGGGTTGCCGAGGAGCACGCAGCGGGCGATGCCGCGCTCCGCCGCGATCGAGGCGGCCACCACCGTGCGCGGCTCGGTGCCCTCGGGGAGCACGATCCGCTTGCGGGCCTGGCGCGCCTCCTCCACCAGCCGGTAGCGGAAGGCCGGCGGCGAGAGGCGCGGCACGCGCGCGGTGGCGGCGAGCGTCCGGGTCCAGGTGGGGTCGATGCGGTCGGCGACCGCCGTCATCACCCGCTCCACCCGGACGGCGTCGTCGGGCGGGATCTGCAGGTTCATGCCGGCCACCGCGTTGGCGGCGGCGTAGCTGCCCTGCTCCACCGACAGCACCGGCAGGCCGGTGCGGAGGGCGGACTCGCAGAGCGCGAAGACGTGCTCCTCGGGGACCACGCCGCCGGTGAGCAGCAGGCCGGCGAGCGGCAGGCCGTTCTGCACCGCCATCGAGGCCGCCACCAGGATGTCGCTGCGGTCGCCGGGGGTGATGATCAGGGTCCCGGGGCGGAAGACCTTGATCGAGCCGGGCACCGCCATGGCGCAGAGGGCCACGTCGCGGATGCGCCGCCGGTCGTAGTCGCCGGCGCGGATCACCCGGGCGCCGAGGTGATCGGCCAGGTCCTTCACCCGCGGCGAGGTGAGGTCCCAGCGCGAGGGCACGATGCCCACCGGCCGGAGCTTCTCGGCCTCGAGCGCGTCGGCGTACGCCCGCAGGTCGGCGGGCGCGAGCTCCTCGTCCTCGCCCGCCTCGGCCCAGATGGAGCGCGCCTCGCCGGCCTGGACCACGGCGGGCCGGCGCGAGACGCGGTTGAGGACGCAGCGGACGGGGCCGCCCTCGGCGAGGCCGCCCAGGCTGCGCGCCGCGATGGCCATGGAGTGGGCGAGCTCGGACGGCGTCTCGCCGCGCGGCGAGCCGACCAGCACCAGCTCCGCGTCGAGCGCCTTCAGCATGAGCGCGTTCACGCGCGAGCTGTGCACCATGCCGGGCTCGGGCCACATGCCGGCGACCACCAGCACGTCGGCCCCCTCCGCCGCGCCGGCGCAGAGCGCCACCACCCGCTCCATGAGCGTCTGGTCGTCGCCGCGCGCGAGCAGGTCGTCGGCCTCGGCGCGCGAGATCGGCTCCGGCGGGGCGAGGTTGGCGCCCAGCCTCATGAGCGCCGAGACGCGGTCCTCGCCGCGGGCGGCGATGGGCTTCGCGAAGGCGACGCGCACTCCCTGGCGATCGAGCGCGCGCACCAGGCCCAGGCACGCGGTGGTGAGCCCGACCTGGCGCCCGGCGGGAGCGACGAGGAGAGTGTGTGCCATGGGGGCTCCGTCAGGCGGTGGCGGTGCGCTCGGTCCGGAACTCGAGGGGCTCCGCCCCCGGGGACGGCGCGGAGTCGGCGATGGCGGCGGCGTCCATGGCGATCATGTACTCCTCGTTCGTCGGGACGACCGCGGCCATGGGGCTGGTGGTGCGGGTGATGCGGCCGCGCAGCGACCTGCCGTGCATCTCGTTGGCGTGCGGATCGAGCGCGAAGCCGGCGAAGCCGAGCAGGTCGACGATCTGGGCCCGGACCGAGACGGCGTTCTCGCCGATGCCGCCCGCGAAGACCAGGGCGTCCACCCGGCCGAGCGAGACGATCATGCCGGCCGCCGCCTTGGCCACCGAGTAGCAGAACTTCTCGATGGCGAGCCGGGCGTGGGCGTGGCCGCCCTCGGCGGCCGCCTGGATGGCCCGCATGTCGTTCGACAGGCCCGAGATGCCGAGCAGCCCGGAGCGCTTGTTGAGCGAGTCCATCACCTCGTCGGCGGTGCAGCTCAGCTCCTTCTTCATGTGGGTGATGATCGAGGGGTCGATGGAGCCGCTGCGGGTGCCCATCACGCACCCGTCCACCGGCGTGAGGCCCATGGTGGTGTCGGTGCTCTGCCCGTTGCGGACCGCCGCCAGCGAGCAGCCGTTCCCGAGGTGCGCCGTGACGATGGCGTGATCCTCGGGGTCGAGCCCGAGCTGGCGCACCGCCTGCTGCGAGACGTAGCGGTGGCTCGTGCCGTGGAACCCGTAGCGCCGCACCTCGTGCTTCGCGAACCACTCGTAGGGCACCGCGTACAGGTAGGCGCGCGGCGGCATGGTCTGGTGGAACGCCGTGTCGAACACCGCCACCTGCGGCAGGTCGGGGAACAGCTCCTGCGCGATCTGGATGCCGAGCAGGTTGGCCGGGTTGTGCAGGGGGCCGAGCGGGATGCACTCCTCGATCTTGGCCACCACCTCCGGCGTGATGGGCATCGAGCCCGAGAACTTGGCGCCGCCGTGCACCACCCGGTGGCCCACGGCCTGGATGCGGCAGGCGAGGCCCAGCTCCTCGAGGAGCTCGACCACCACGCGCAGGGCGGCCTCGTGCTGGGCGCCGTGCAGGGACCGGGACTGCTTCTTGCCCTCGGCCTTGAAGTCGAGCGTGGCCTGCGCCGAGCCGAGCCGCTGCGCGATGCCGGACACCAGTTCGTGCCCGTTGGACGAGTCGATGACCGCGAACTTCGCCGACGAGCTTCCGCAGTTCAGGACGAGGACGTTCAAGCCAGGCCTCCGCAGCATAGGCTCGGGACGGCGCGGCGCCCGGGGGTGCCGACGCTCCCGACAAGAGAGAGAGAGGAATCCGTAGACGTTCGCGGGTGCGATTGCCTCGGAGTTGGAAACGCTCTCATTCCGCGTCGCGAAACGTCAAGAGTGCACCCGAAAGAGTGTAGCTGCTCTTGATTCGTGTCACGAAAAGCGATCGTTTCAGGGGCGCGAAAGCGCGACGTGGCGCGTCATCGCGGAGCGTGAAGCTCGCTTCGATCGCCCCTCCTCGCGCGCGGGATCCGGCGGACGAGGCCTGGCGCGCCCGCGCCCGCTCACTCCTTGATCGGCCCGTCGCTCCGGTGCTGGGAAATGAACTCCGCCCGCGCGCGACTCCGCTCCTGGCAGACCGCGCAGAGCCGCTGGCCGTCGATCACCGGCGCGTAGGGGGCGAGCACGCTCTCGCCGCAGGAGTCGCAGCGGACGCTCTCGAAGGTCGGGGAAGGGCGGTCCAGTCCGAGCGGGAAGACCGGGCTGAAGGTGAAGAGCGAGTCCTCGGGGACGGAGAGGAGGGCGTCGGCGGTGGGGCCCGCGAGCTGGTCGGAGCCGTTCGCGAACTGGCCGCTGCTCTGGCAGGCGCGGAACCACTCCGTCTCCTCGAGCCGGCCGATGGTCTCCGGGCGGACCGTGACCCGGACGGCGCGATCGCGCGCCTGGTCGACGAGCTGCACCCCGGCCTTCCCGTGCGGCAGCCGGAAGATGAGCTCCTTCCCGAACGTGCAGCCGGTCACGAACTGGACCCCGTCCGCGAAGCCCTGGGCGTAGTGATCGCTCCCGAGCTCCACGATGGCGAGCAGCTCCCGCTCGACGGCGCGGCCGACCCCGAGCCGCTCCATCGCCGCGGCTCCGGCCCGCGTGCCGAGCACGAGAGGCGGGCAGAGGTGGCCGTGAGCCAGGGTTCCGCAGCGGATGAAGGGGAGGAGGTCCATGGTTCCGTTCTCGATGTGCCCGCCGGGGAACCCGGATGGGCCCCTCGTTGGAGTCGAAAGCCGGCCGGATCGGTTCATCCGGGGAGGTGCGCGTCCTGCCCCTCCTCGCTATCGACTCCCGAAATCCAGCCGAGACCGCGGCGGGCCCCTCCTCCATGTGCGTTCCCCTCGCCCCCGAGCCCCTGTCCCTCCGCCCTGCCCGGCCGCCCTGGTCGGCCGGCGCCACGCCGCCGCGCCGCGCGAGCCCGGAGCGCCCCCG
>JAJXVM010000202.1 GCA_021782135.1 Myxococcales bacterium
TCCTCGACCGCGAAGGGGGCCCGGTGCCGCTCACCGCCGGCTACGCCTGCGCCCTCACCCGCGACGACGCCCTGCTCTCCGCGCTGCTCGAGGCCGCCCAGTCCCGCCTCACCGACATCCACGGCGCGCGCGAGGACGTGGCGCACCGGGGCGAGGCCGACGCGGTGGCGCTCGAGCGCGGGCTCTCCCGCTCGCGCCCCGGCGCGAGCGCCGCCGAGCTCCCCGAGCTGCCGGTCGAGGAGCCCGAGGAGGCGGTGGCCCGGCTGGCGGCGCTGCTGGCCTCGGCCGGCCACCCGCCGGCGGCGGTGGAGCTCGCGCCGGCGGGGCTGGGAGTGCACGTGGTGAAGGTTTTCGCGCCGGGGCTCCGGCTCTCGGAGCTGCTGTGAGCCGGGCGAGGCGCGACACGGGGAGCGAGCTGGTCGTGTTCCTCGGGCCCTCGCTGCCGGCGGCGGAGGCCCGGCGGCTCGCCCCCTGCCGCGTCCTGCCGCCGGCGCGCCAGGGCGACCTCTGGCGGGCGCTGGCGCTGCGGCCCCGGGCGGTGGCGCTGGTGGACGGGGTCTTCGAGAGCGTCCCCTCGGTGTGGCACCACGAGATCCTGGCGGCGCTCGACGCCGGGGTGGCGGTCTTCGGCGGCGGGAGCATGGGCGCGCTCCGGGCCGCCGAGCTCTGGCGCGAGGGAGTGGTCGGGGTGGGGACCATCTTCGGCTGGTACCGAGACGGCCGGGTGGAGGACGATTCGGAGGTGGCGCTCATCCACGCCGGTCCGGAGCACGGGTTCCGCCCCTTCTCCCTCCCGCTCGTGAACGTGCGCCACGCGGCCGGCCTGGCCCGCGCGGCGCGGGTGCTCTCGGCCCGCGAGGCCGGCGCGCTGGTGGAGGAGGCGGCGGGGATCTTCTACCAGGAGCGCACCTGGGCGTCGGTGCTGGCCCGGGTCCGGCCGCGCTGGCGAAGCGCGTCGGCGGCCCGCTGGGAGGCCTGGGCCGCGGGAGGGATCGAGGACCTCAAGGCGCGGGACGCGCGCGAGACCGTCCGCGCGGCCGCGGCCTTCCTGGCGGGCGGGCGCCCCCTCCCCGGCCCTCCTCCCCCGGCGCGCGAGAGGGAGCTGTCCGCGGGAGCGCGCGAAGCGGCTTCCTCCCCCTCCCGCGCGCGGGAGGGGGCCCTGGGGAGGGCTCCTCGCCCCATCTCCTCCCTGGTGCGCCGCCGCCGCCTGCGCGAGGGCGCCACGCTGCCCTGGGGCGCCGAGGAGCCGCTCTCGTCGGGCGCGGTGCTCTCGGCGCTCCAGCGCCACCGCGAGGCGGACGAGCTGGCATCCCGCGGGCTGGACCGCGCCCTGCTCGCCGCCTTCGCCCGGTCCGCCGGGCTGGTGGCCACCCCCGAGGAGCGCGCCGCGGCGGAGCGCGGCTGGCTGGAGTCGCTGGGCGTCCGGCCGCGCGACCGCGGCGCCTTCCTCTCCGCCAGCGGCCTCGACGACGGCGAGGCGGCGCGGCTCTGCGACGACCTCGCCCTCTGCGCCCAGGCGCGCGACCTCGCCGAGCGGCTGGTTCCGGACGGCCCGAGCGCCGAGGAGGGGCTCGCCGCCGAGGCGCGGCTGCGAGGGCTCTGGGCCGAGGCGGCGGCGCGGCTGGCGCGGAGGAGGACCTGATGGCGAGGCGCGACCCGAAGCCCGGCGCCGACGCGCCGCGGTCCCCGTTCCACAACCCCTTCGGCGCGCTCCGGGATCGGCTCGGCGACCTCCCGCCCGGCCCCCCGGCGCAGCCGGAGCCGGCCGCCGCGGAGAGCCCACCGGCCGCCCCCGCCCGCGCCGTGGTGCGGCTCGAGCGCAAGGGGCGCGGCGGCAAGGAGGTCACGGTGGTGGAGAAGCTCGACCTCTCCCCCGCCGACCTCGACCGGTGGCTCAAGGAGCTGAAGCGCTCGCTCGGCTGCGGGGGCGCCGTGGAGGGGGAGGCGCTGGCGCTGCAGGGCGACCTGCGGGAGCGGGCCGCCGCGCTGCTCGAGCGGAAGGGCGTGCGGAAGGTGACCCGGGGGTGAGCCGTCTCCCTGACCCTCCCTCGCTTCGCGGGAGAGGGACGGAGGTAGTCCCGGTTGCCGGGATGTGAACCCGGAGGCGCCACTCCCTCCCCGTCGCACGGGGAGGGGCGACCCCGCGCGCCCGAAGCCGCCGCCCTACAGCCGCGCCGCGAGCTGCCGCAGCAGCCGCTTCCCCTCGCCGGTCGGCGTGCAGCCGCCGTGCGAGGTGCAGACGACGTCCACGTCGCGGTCGTCCACCTCGGCGGCGAGGGTGAGGATCCCCTTGCTGCTCTCCTTGCCGGCTTGCTCGAACGGCGGCGGGGTCGGCCCGAGCCTCCCTTCGCCGTACCAGACCACGTCGCCGGCGAAGAGCACGCCCTGGTAGAGGTAGGCGTACGAGCCGGGGGTGTGGCCGGCCGCGGGCAAGGCCACCACGTTGCGCCCGGGCCCCACCGCCAGGACCCGCGTGCCGCTCAGCGGGTCGGTGACGCGCACCGGCGAGGGCCGGACGACCAGCTCGAGGACGCGGGACACGGGCGACGGCGAGGGGCCCGCCGCGCCGGCGGCCAGCGGCACGTCGGCGGCCCCGGCGTGGACGGCCGCGCCGGGGAAGAGGTGCACCGCCGCGGTCTGCTCCACCTGGCCGTGCGTGAGGAAGACGTCCGAGACGTCGCCGCGCTTCGCGCGCAGCTCCTGCAGCAGCGCGTCCACCGGGTGCCCGTCGGGGTCCACCCCGGTGTCGAAGAGCAGGACCCGGTTCCCGACCCGGGCCGCGAAGAGCCAGACGCCGCCCGCGCTGCGCACGCCCAGGACGTCCGGCGCGATGGGCACCGGGTCGCTGGCGCTGCCGCGGGCGAGCCGCAGCGCCAGCGCCGCGCCGGCCACCAGCGCCAGCCCGAGCAGGACCGCCGCCTGCAGGTAGTGGAGGAGCCGCTTCACCGGCCGATCCTTACCATGCGCTCGCGGGCGGGATCTGCCACCCGATGTGCGCGCCTGTGCGCGATCGGCGTTGGAGGTGAACGGAAGACGGGGTGGGGCGCCACCGCGGACGGAGGGGTCGCGGTCCCCTTCAGAAGAGGCCGAGCTGCAGCCGCGCCGCCTCGCTCATCCGCGACTGGTCCCAGGGCGGATCGAACACCAGCTGCACGTCGGCCACCCGCACGCCGGGCACCTGCAGCACCTTGCGCTCGACGTCGTCGAGGAGCATCGGCCCCACGCCGCACCCCGGCGCGGTGAGCGTCATGCGGACGAGGACCTTGTGGCCGCCGTCCGGCAGAGGCTCGCTCGCGACCAGGTAGACCAGCCCGAGCTCGACGATGCTGGCCGGGATCTCGGGGTCGTAGACCGTCCGGAGCTGCTCCCAGACCTTCTCCTCGTCGAACTCGCCGGAGAGGCGGGTCGCGTGCCGCTCCGCGGCCTCGCGGGCGGCGGCCTCGTGCTCGGCGCCGAGCGCGTCGGCGTCCGCCGCCGCGATGCGGGCCAGGCCGCCGCGCTCCGCGAGCACGGTCACGTCCCCGCCGAGCGTCTGCTGCACCACCACCCAGGCCCCCTTGGGCAAGACGCCGCGCTCGCCGCTCGGGATGTGGATCGCCTCGACGTCGCGCAGCAGGGAGATGGGCTCGTGGCGGGGCATCGGTCTACTCCGTGGTGATCACCGTCTCCCCGCCGCCGCGGAGGACCGAGTGCAGGGTGTGCCAGGCGAGCGAGGCGCACTTCACGCGGGTGGGGAACTCGGAGACCCCCGAGAGCGCCGCCAGCTTGCCGAGGTCGCCCACCCGCGCCTTGTCCGGCCCCTCGGTGACGAGGGTGTGGAAGCGCTCGAAGAGCTCCTCCGCCTCGGCGCGCGTCCGGCCCTTCAGCGCCTGGGTCATGAGGGAGGCGCTGGCCTTGGAGATGGCGCAGCCGGAGCCCTCGAAGGCGACGTCGGCGATCCGCTCGCCGTCGAGCTTCACGTACACGGTGAAGTGGTCGCCGCAGAGGGGGTTCAGCCCCTCCGCGCTCACCGCCCCCTCCAGCCGGTGGAAGTTCCTTGGACGGCGGCCGTGGTCCAGGATCACCTCCTGGTAGAGGTCGTCGAGCTCCGAGCTCATCCGAGCATCCTCCTCACCTTCTCGAGGCCGCGCACCAGCGCGTCCACGTCGGCCCGGGTGTTGTAGACCGCGAAGGAGGCGCGCGCGGTGGCGGCGAGGCCGAAGCGCGACATGAGCGGCTGGGCGCAGTGGTGCCCGGTGCGGATGGCGACGCCCTCGCGGTCGAGGATGGTGCCGATGTCGTGCGGGTGGACGTCCTTCAGCACGAAGGAGACCACGCCGGCGCGCTCCCGCGGCGTGCCCACCAGCCGCGCGCCGGGCACGGCCGCGAGCTGCTCGGCCGCGTAGCCGGCCAGGTCGCGCTCGTGCGCGAGCAGCGCCTCCGGGCCGAGGCCCGCCATCCAGTCGAGCGCCGTCGCCAGCCCGGCCGCCCCCGCCATGTCGGGCGTGCCGGCCTCGAACTTGTACGGGACGCGGTTGTAGACGGTCCGCTCGAACGAGACCGAGAGGATCATGTCGCCCCCGCCCTGCCACGGCGGCATCTCCTCGAGCAGCTCGAGCCGGCCCCAGAGGGCCCCGATCCCCGTGGGCCCGTACACCTTGTGGCCGGAGAAGGCGTAGAAGTCGCAGCCGAGGTCGCCGACGTCCACCGGCAGGTGCGGCGCGCCCTGGGCGCCGTCCACCAGGACCGGCACCCCCACGGCGTGCGCCCGCGCCACCGCCTCCTTCACCGGGTTCACCGTCCCGAGCGCGTTGGAGACGTGCGCGATGGCGAGGAGCCGCGTGCGCGGGCCGAGGAGCCGCTCCAGGTCGGCGAGGTCGATGTCCCCGGCGTCGCTCACCGGGACGATCCGGAGGGTGGCCCCCTTCTCCCGGCAGAGCATCTGCCAGGGGACGATGTTCGAGTGGTGCTCCATCCCGGTGATGAGCACCTCGTCGCCGGGGCCGACCCGGGCCCGGCCGAAGGTCTGCGCCACGAGGTTGATGGCCTCGGTGGTCCCGCGCACGAAGATCACCTCGCGCGGGTCGCGCGCGCCGAGGAAGCGGGCCACCCGGGCGCGCGCGCCCTCGTACGCGGCGGTGGCCCTCTCGGAGAGGAGGTGCACCCCCCGGTGCACGTTGGCGTTCTCCTCCTCGTAGTAGCGCGCCAGCCGCTCGATCACCGCCCGCGGCTTCTGCGCGGTGGCGGCGTTGTCGAGGTACACGAGCGGCTTGCCGTGCACCGGGCGGGCGAGGATGGGGAACTCCCGCTTGACGCGCTCGGCGTCGAAGGGGGCGGCGACCGCCTGCAGTCCGGGCGCGCCCATGGTCAGGCCGCCTCCATCGGCGCGCCGCCGCCCGGCAGCCGGGCCAGCACGCCGCGCCGCGCCGCCGCCCGCAGCGGCACGGGCCGGATGCGCTCCACCAGCTCGCTCGCGAAGGCGAAGGTGAGCAGGCCGCGGGCGCGCGCCCGGTCGATCCCGCGCGAACGCAGGTAGAAGAGCGCCTCCTCGGAGAGCTGGCCGATGGCGCCGCCGTGCGAGCACTTCACGTCGTCCGCCAGGATCTCGAGCTGGGGCCGGGCGTCGGCCTGGGCGTCGTCGGAGAGCAGCAGCGACGAGCTCACCTGGTCGGCGTCGGTCTGCTGCGCCCCCTCGGCCACGCGGATCCGGCCGGAGAAGACGCCGCGCGCCTGGCCGTCGAGGATCCCCTTGAAGCGCTCGCGGCTGGTGCAGCGGGGGCTGCGGTGATCGAGGTGCACCACCTGGTCGAGCAGCTGCTGGCCGCTGCCCAGGTAGAGCCCGTCGAGGACGCACTCCGCGCCCTCGCCCACCAGCGCCGCGCGGGTCTCGGCCCGCGCCAGGGCCCCGCCGAGCGCGACCGAGCGGCTCGCCACCCGGCTCCGGGCCTCCTGCCGCAGCGCGAGCAGGGCGAGGTGGAAGGCGGCGGGACCCTCCTCCTGCAGCCGCAGGTGCTCGATCTCGGCGCCCTCGCCGGCCTCGACCCGCAGCAGGGAGTTGGTGAGCGTCGGCGCGGCGCCCGCGCCGGCGTGGCGCTCGAGGAGGGTGAGCGCGCTCCCCGGCCCCGCCGAGACCAGGGAGAGGTAGTGGGCGGCGCGCGGCTCCCCCCCGCCGTGCAGGAAGAGCAGCTCGATGGGCTCGGGGACCTTCACGCCCGCCGCCACCTCGACGAGCGCGCCGGCCCCGGCGAGCGCCAGCGCGAGCGCGGCGAAGGGGTGCGCCTCGAGCCCTTCGGGGAACGCCAGGCCGGGCCGCAGCCGGTCGGGCTCGGCGGCGAGCGCGGCGGCCAGGCTCGTCACCCGGACCCCCGCCGGCAACCCCGCCACCCGCGAGCGCTCCGGGCGGAAGGCCCCGTCCACGAAGACCA
>JAJXVM010000203.1 GCA_021782135.1 Myxococcales bacterium
CCGGCGCCGGCGCGGCCAGGACCGCCCTTCCCGCCGGGGCGAGCCGCTCCGATCACTTCCGGGAGCGAATCACGCAGCGGCCGTCCGCCCCGGCGCTGCCTGCCGCTCCCGGCGACCCGGCGGGGCAGCTGGTCCGCGTCAGCGTCCCGTTCGCCCCCTGCCGCTCCAGCACCAGTCCCGGGCCGCCGGCGCCGCCGCGGCCGGGCTCTCCGCCGGAGACGTCGCAGCGGACCCGACCCTGGATCTCCTCGGCCAGGATCTCGACGGAGGCGCCGGGCCTGCCGGCGCCTCCGCGCTCGCCCGGTCCGCCCACGCCGGCGGACTCGCACTGGTTCAGCGCCGCGGCGAAGGCGGAGGTGTTTCGGAGCCGCTGGACGGGGCTCTGGCAGGCCGGGCAGGGCGCGCCGGGCCGGCCCGGGGCGCCGGGCTCGCCCCTGCCGTCCACGTCGATGAACGCGCCGTCCTCGGCCGAGATGCGATGGGCGCGCAGCGTGAGCCTCGCGCCCCCCGCCACGCGGATCTTGCCGCCGGGGCGGAAGACGATCTCTCCCGCCTCGATGGTGGCGTCCTTGGCGAAGACCAGCTCGGAGCCGATCACCATCGGGCTGGACGGGCCGCCGTCCGCCCGGCCCGCGAGCAGCGCGGCCAGGAGGAGCAAGGAAGGGCTCAACGGTCGCTCCGGTGGATCTCGCCGTGCGGCACGGTGCGGCGCTCGAGCAGGCCGCGGTGGATCCGGATGGCGGGCGCGCGGCCCTGGTACTCGACCTCCACCTTGCCGGAGGAGACGATCTCCACGTAGGGGCGCTCGGCGGGCCTGGCCAGCAGGAGCAGGGGGACGCAGGCGACGAGGGCGGCCACCCCGGCCAGGATCCGCTTCCGGCGGCGGCGGACGCCGCGCTGCCGCTCCAGCTCCGCCACGCGGGCCCGGACCAGCTCCAGCCGCTCGAGGGCGCGGGCCCGGCGCTCGTCCAGGTCTCTCGGGGTCATGCCAGTACCTCCTCCGGGTGCGTCTCGTCCCAGTGCAGCCTGGCGCAGAGCTGCTTCAGCTCCTTTCGCGCGACGCCCAGCCGGGAGTTGGTGGCTTCGGGGGTCTCGTCGAGCAGGGACGCCATCTGCTTGATGGGCAGGGGCAGGGTGAGCTGGTCGGGCCGCAGATCGAGCTTGGCGAGCACCACCGCCGGAGGGAGCCGCATCACCTCCGCCACCCGGTCGAGGGTGGTGGCGTAGTACTTGAGCTCGATGACCTGCCGGTGGTGCGGCGCCAGCGTCGCCATCGCCTGCTCCACCAGCCGGCGGTGGTCCTCCTCGTCCATGCCGCGGTCCGGGTCCGGGTAGACCAGGGCGAGCCGTTCCAGCGCCTCCAGGAGCTGGTTGCGGCGCATGTCCTGGGAGATGCGGTTGAAGGTGCAGTGGCGCGCCACGCCGCGCAGCCAGGTGCGCAGGTTGGCCTTGGTGGGGTCGAAGCGCGACAGCTTGATGTCGGGGCGCCCCCTGGCGACCGGGGCGGCGATGCGCGCGAGCACGTCCACCACGGCGTCGCGCACCGAGTCGTCGTCGCGCCGGAGCCGCTCCCCCAGGACGCGGAAGCGCGTGCGGACCACCTCGCCCGCGATCACGTTCCAGCAGTCGTCGATGAGCAGCGCGAAGGCGGTCTCGTCGCCGCGGGCCGCGGCGCGCACCAGGTCGAGGTCGTCGCTGGGGCGGAAGTCCTGCATGCCCTTCTTCTTTCTCCCCGCACACCCGGATCTCTCGCCCCGAGCGAAAAACTTTGCAAGTCAGCGAAACCATTGGGCAGGGTCACGGCGCACCCAGGCGCTGACACCGGAACGTCACCGAAAAAGCTTGGGGGCGGCGAGAGATCGGAGCGAGAAGGGGGAACAGATGGTGTGGACCCGAAGGACTCGCGGGTCGTCACCTCGGCCGCGCTTCCGCGGCCCTACTGGAGGTTGGAAAAAAATGAAGCGTGTTCACCTGCTCCTGATCGCCGCCGTCTGTTCCGGCTCGCTCGTCGGCTGCGCCGGCTCGAGCGCTCGCAACCGCGACCTCTCCGAGAAGGACGCCAAGCCCGCCGCCGCGCCGGTCGCCAAGAGCGAGCCGGTCGCCGCCCCCGCTCCCGCGGAGAAGCCGGCCCCGGCGCCGGTGGCCAAGGTCGAGGTCTGCAGCCTCGCCAAGGTCTACTTCTCCTACGACAAGGCCACCCTGAGCGACGCGGCCCAGCAGACCCTGCGCGGGGTCGCCGACTGCATCCGCAGCCGCAAGCTGCCCGTGGTCGAGGTCGAGGGCCACTGCGACGAGCGCGGCACGCAGGAGTACAACCTCGCCCTCGGCGAGCGCCGCGCCCAGTCGGTGAAGCGCTACCTCACCGGCCTCGGCGTCCCGTCCGCGGTCCAGACCATCTCCTTCGGCAAGGAGTACCCGGCCGTCGAGGGCCACGACGAGGCCGCCTGGAAGCAGAACCGCCGCGCCGAGCTGCGCGGCCCCGGCGAGAAGCTCTCCAACGGCACCCCCGTCGCCACCCGCTAGTCGTCTCCTGAGGCAGATCGGCCGCGGCGTCCGGATGGTCCGGCGCCGCGGCCGATTTTTTTTGCGCCCGGGGAGGACGCCGCGGGCTCGTCGCCCTGCCGCGGAGGCCACCGATGCACACCCTGTCCCTCGGAGGGTGGGCGATGGCGATCCGAGGGGGCTTCGCGGTCGTGCTGTCGCTCGCGCTCGCCGCGGCCGTGCCCGCTCGCGCGCAGAGCGGCGGCTCGAGCGCCGGCAGCACCGGGGCCTACGACTCGGGCGCGTCCGCGGGTGGGGTGGGGGCGGAGGCCCGCGCGGGCAAGAGCGGCGCCACCGGGACGGAGTTCGGCTCGGCGCAGGGGGTGCCGTTCGAGCCGCCCCCGCCGCTGCCTCCGGGCGACCCGACGCTCGGCCCGGGGTACGTCGGGGTCGCGTCCGGCAGCGCCGAGGCGATCCAGGCGGCGCGCCGCTCGGACGAGGAGAACCCTCGCAAGCGGGAACCGGCCGACGTCCAGTCGGAGCAGCTGGCGCGCCCCGTCAGTGAGGAATGACGCCCGGGAAGAACAGCGACTGCACGAGCACCAGCACCCCGACGAGGCAGGCCAGCACCAGGCTGTGCCAGAACACGTACCGGAGGATCGGTCCCTCGTGCCCCTGCTGCCCGGTGGCCACGCCGGCCACCACGATGCTCTGGGCGTCGATCATCTTGCCCATCACGCCGCCGGAGCTGTTGGAGGCGGCCGCGAGGATGGGGTTCATCCCGATCTGCTGCGCGCTCACCACCTGCAGGTTCCCGAACAGCACGTTCGAGGAGGTGTCCGAGCCGGTGAGCGCCACGCCGAGCCAGCCCAGGATCGGCGAGAAGAACGGGAAGAGCGCACCGGTGGAGGCGAAGGCGAGCCCCATGGTCGTGTCCGAGCCGGAGTAGCGGGTGGTGAACCCGAGCGCCAGCATGGCGGCGATGGTGAGGAGCGAGAACCGGACCCGCTGGAGCGAGTGGCCGTAGATGCGCAGCAGCCTCAGCGGCGAGACCTTGAGGATGAGCCCCGAGACGACGCCGGAGAAGAGCAGGGCGGTGCCGGTGGCCTGGAGCACGTTGAGGCTGTAGACGGCGCCCTCCGCGGTCGGCTTCTTCACGACCGGCGGCACGCGCAGCACCAGGTTGTGCAGCCCCGGGATCTGGATGCTCGGGTTGGGCGCGAGGTGGACCTTGTAGAGCCAGACGTGGAGGTTGCCGAGCCAGGTCTTGACGTCGGGGAGGCCCCAGACGAAGACGAACGCCGAGAGCACGATCCAGGGCATCCAGGCCAGCCACCCCTGTGCGCGCGAGACGGTGGGGGCGCCGGCGGCGGCGCCCACCGAGCGCGGCACCATGCCGGCCCCGGCCTCCTCCCGCTCGTCCGGGAAGCGCCACACGCTCGGGGGCTGCCAGAACCGGAGCAGGAGGCTGGTGCAGCCGATCGAGACCGCGGCGGCCACGATGTCCACCAGCGACGGGCCGAAGTGGTTCGAGACCAGGTACTGCGGGATGGCGAAGCTGACGCCGGCCACGAGGCACGCCGGCCAGACCTCCTTCGTGCTCTTCCAGCCGGCCATCGCCCACACGAGCCAGAAGGGCACGAGGATGGAGAAGAAGGGCAGCTGCCGCCCGACCATCGCCGAGAGGAGGTTCACGTCGAGCCCGGTCACCTTGGCGAGGGTGATGACCGGCGTGCCGAGCGCGCCGTAAGCCACCGGGGCGGTGTTGCCGATGAGCGCCAGGCCGGCGGCGGGGAGGGGGCGGAAGCCGAGGCCGATGAGCATGGCCGCGGAGATGGCCACCGGCGTGCCGAACCCGGCCGCGCCCTCGAGGAAGGCGCCGAAGGCGAAGCCGATCAGGAGCACCTGGATCCGGCGGTCGCTGGCGAGCCCGGCGATGGTGTGCTTGGCCACCTCGAACTGCCCGGTCTCGACGGTGAGGTCGTAGACGAAGATGGCGTTGAGGATGATCCAGCCGATCGGCAGCAGGCCGAAGGCGGCGCCGTACAGCGCGGTCACGCCGGCCATCTTGGCCGGCATCCCGTACACGCCGATGGCGATGGCGAGCGCGCAGAGCAGGCCGAGCAGGGCCGCGTAGTGCGCCTTCACGTGGAAGAGGGCGAGCGCGCCGAGCAGCACGACCACGGGGATGGCGGCCACCAGGGCCGAGACGTAGAGGTTTCCGAGCGGAACGTAGACCTGGGACCAGTTCATCCTGCCCTCCGGAGCGCCCGTGGGCGCCGTGCGCTCGTTTGCCCGTGTGCCCGCTCTCTAGGCGTGCTCCGGCCACTCCTGCCCGTCAAGCAATCGGCCGGGTACTCAGGGTCAATCTTCGTTTGGTCCGGGCGCACGATCCCTGACGGGCTCGGGTCCCGCGGGGTGCTCCCGCGAGGGGCGCTCGCCCCGGATGGACGCATCGAGCAGCTCGATGGGGTGCAGCGTCCGGACCGCCACGCCTCGCGCCCGCAGCTGCCCGCCGAGCTGGAGCAGGCAGCCGGGGTTCGCGCTCGCGAGGTACTGGGGGCGGGCCGCCAGCACGGCCTCGACCTTGCGCGCGCCCACCTCGGCGGCGCTGGCCGGCTCCAGCAGGTTGTAGACGCCGGCCGAGCCGCAGCACTGGTCGCCCACCTCCACCAGCTCGAGCCCGGGGATGGCGCGCAGGAGCGCCTGGGGCGCGGCGCGGATCCCCTGGGCGTGGAACAGGTGACAGGAGGGCTGGAAGGCGACCCGGGCCCGGAGCGGGTGGCGGCGCGCGCGCGCCGGCAGCGCGGCGAGCAGCTCGTTCACGTCCCGTACGCGCTCGGAGAAGGCGCGGGCGCGGTCCGCCCAGGCGGGGTCGCCGGCGAGCAGCCGCCCGAGGTCCTTCAGGTGGGAGCCGCAGCCGGCGGCGTTGACCGCGTAGAGATCGGCGCCGGTCCGCTCGAGCCGGGCCACGAGCGCGCGGGCCAGCCGGAGCGACTCCTCCTCCCGGCCGGCGTGCATCGAGAGCGCGCCGCAGCAGCCCTGATCCGCGGGGGCGGAGACGTCGCAGCCCTCGGCCGAGAGCACGCGGGCGGTGGCCTCGTTCACCTCCGGGAAGAAGACCTGCTGCACGCAGCCGGTCAGGAGCGCCACCCGGAGCCGCGGCGGCCCCGTCGCCGGCGTGCGCTCGGGGAGCCTTCGCCGGAGCCCGGAGAGCCGCAGCCGGGGGAGCAGCGCGTCGAGGGCGCCGAGGCGCGCCGGCAGGAGCCGGAAGAGCCCCGCCCGGCGGAGGAGCCGCCGCAGGCCGCTCGCCTGGTAGAGCCAGAGCAGCGGGAGGAGCGTCCGCAGCCGGCGGGGGTAGGGGAAGAGCGCGAAGAGCAGCGCCCGGTACCACCGGTCGGCGCGCGGCCGCACCCCGGCGGTCTCGACGGCGGCGCGGGTGCGCTCGATGAGCTCGCCGTAGCGGACCCCCGAGGGGCAGGCGGTCACGCACCCCATGCAGCCCAGGCAGCGATCGAAGTGCGACACCACCTCCGGGTCGAGCCGGAGCCGCCCCTCGCGCAGCCCCCGCATGAGCTCGATGCGCCCGCGCGGAGAGTCCATCTCCTCGCCCCAGGAGACGTAGGTCGGGCAGTGCGGCAGGCAGAAGCCGCAGTGCACGCAGTCGTCGAGCGGGTCGCGGCGGCGCTGGCGAAACGGGGAGAGTTGCTCGGCGGTCATCAGAGGCCTCCCACGAAGCGCCCGGGCGCGAGGCGCCGGTCGGGGTCGAGCCGCTCCTTCAGCCGGCGCATGAGCGGCAGGGCCGGCGGCGGCGGGCCCCACGGGTCGAGGGCGGCGCGCAGCGGCGCGGGCGCGGCGCAGACCGTGAGC
>JAJXVM010000204.1 GCA_021782135.1 Myxococcales bacterium
CCGCGCGCGGCTCCTCCTCGACCGCGGCGTGCGGGAGGCCGACGCCGGCGAGCTCGACTCGGCGCTGCTCCACTTCGACCAGGCCTGGGGCGCGGACCCGAAGCTCGTCCAGGCCGGCTTCGACGCGGGCGTGGCGGCCGAGCGGCTCGGCCGGTTCGGGCGGGCCGAGAAGAGCTACCGCGAGGTGCTCGCGGCCTCCCCCGGGTTCGAGCCGGCCAGCGAGAGCCTGACCCGGCTCCTCGTCCGCGCCGGGCGCGCCGGCGAGGCCGAGTCGGCGCTGCGCGCCCGCCTGGCGCGCGACCCGGGCAACCTCGCGGCGCGCGACCAGCTCGTGAGCGTGCTCGCCGCCACCGGGCGGCTCGACGAGGCGGAGCGGGAGGCGCGCCTGGTGCTCGAGAAGGACGAGCGGGACCTCCCGGCCATGGTGGCGCTCGGCGGCGTGTACCTTTCGAAGGGCCGGGTCGAGCTCGCCCGCATGGTGCTCGAGAACGCCCGGCAGGTGGCGCCCGCCAGGGCCGAGATCTGGAACCGTCTCGCCTTCCTGGAGCTCGCCCAGGGGAACCGGGCGCAGGCCCTCGAGGACTTCAAGAGGGCGGCCTCGCTGCGCGAGGACTACGTCGAGGCGCACGTCAACTACGGCAACCTGCTCGTCGACTCCGAGGACTTCCCCGGCGCGAAGAAGGAGTTCGAGCTCGCCATCCGCAACGACCCGGAGAGCGCCCCCGCCCACCTCGGCCTCGGCAACGCCCTGCGCGGCCTCAAGGACCTGCCGGGCGCGCGGGCCGAGTACGAGAAGGCGCTCGCGCTCGACCCGTCGCTCCTGGACGCGCGGTTCGACCTCGGCATCCTCTTCCTCGACGTGGAGGACCCCTCGACGCCGGCCGCGAGCCGCTACGAGCAGGCCATCTCCTGGTTCGACCGGTACAAGGAGAAGGGGGGGGACGAGCCGCGCCTGGCGCAGTACCGCAAGGACGCGCAGGTCCTGCTCGAGAAGGAGAAGAAGCGGCTCGCGCGCGAGGAGAAGGAGAAGCTCCGCAAGGCCGCCGACGCGAAGAAGAAGGCGGAGGCCGCCGCGCAGGCCGCGGCCGCCGCCTCGCCGTCGGCGCCCGCCCCGGGGGCTCCGGCGCCCGCCGTGCCGGCCGCTGCCCCGGCCCCGGTCGGCAGCCCGACCCCTCCCATCGCCGCCAAGGCCGAGAAATGACGAGCTCACGCCTGCTTGTAGCCCTGCTCTGCGCCGTGCTAACCATCGTAGCCGGCCCCGTACGGGCCGAGCCGTTGGACAAGAAGACGCCGCCCCGCAAGGTGCTGCGACTCGAGGAGATGAAGGTCGAGGGCCGGATCCGGAAGCCCCAGGCCATGTTCCTCATGCCGAGGGCCAACCTGAGCGTGGGGGAGCTCGACAGGAAACCTTCCTTCGTCCCGAAGGTGTCGAAGGCGGCCGAGAAGGACCCCTTCTAGGAGCGGGAACCGCAGATGGCGATGTCGAACCTGGCACGTGCCCCCACCCCCGCCACCCCGGGCCCGACGCCCCCGGTACCGCACGGCCACCGGTTCCGCAGCCTGGACCGGGCCTTCCTCGTCATCCTGGCGCTCTCGCTGCTCACGCACGTCGGGGCCTACGTGGCGCTCGCCTCGACGCCGCCGCGCGAGGAGGTGACCCTCGACCAGATCCCGGACCGCTTCGCCAAGATCCTCATCCCGGACAAGGTGATCGAGCAGGCGCCGGCGGAGAAGGTGGAGAAGAAGGTCGAGGTCGTCGAGAAGCCGAAGGAGGAGAAGAAGGAGGAGGCCCCGGCGCCGGAGGACACCGCGGAGGTCGCGGCCGAGAAGAAGGCCCGGCACACCGCGGCGGTCGCGAAGGCGGTGCAGTCGAAGGGCATCCTCAAGGTGCTCGGCGCGCTCGGGGGCGGCGGCGGCCTGGGGGGCGGGGCGGTGAAGGACGTCTTCGGCGACGGCGGCGGGGCGGGCGACGTCGCCTCGGCGCTGGCCGGCGCGGGTGGGGTGGCGGTCGCCTCGGGCGAAGGCGGCCCCGGGGCCGGCGCCGGGCCCGGCGGGCGCCGCGGCAGCGCCAGCGGCAGCGGGGCGGCCCGCATCGGCGACCTCGGCACCACCGGCGGTGGCGGCAAGGTGGACTATGGCGTGAAGAGCGAGGTGAAGGTCGCCGCCTCGGTGGGCATGGAGGAGTCCGAGGTGGACTCGCCCGACATCGACCAGGCGAAGCTCGCCGCCTTCATCCGCGCCCGCATGTCGGCCGTGAAGGCCTGCTACGAAAGCCAGTTGAAGCGCAACCCCAACCTGCGGGGCAAGATCAAGGTCCGCTTCGCCATCCTCGAGACGGGCGGGCTCTCCGACATCCAGGCCGTGGAGAACAGCCTCGGCTCGAGCGAAGTCGCGGGCTGCATCGTCGCCACCATGCGGACCTGGCGCACCCAGTTCCACCCGTCGGGAGTGGTCACGGTGGAGCACGGGTTCGTCTTCTCCGCCAACTGAACCGGGGCCCGCCGCGCCAGCGGCCCGGCCCCGAAGAGAGAGCGCATGAACCCGTTGCTCCTCTCCCTCCTGCTCGGCGCCGGGGCGCTCTCCAACTTCCCCCGCGACGCCGGCGGCCCCATCACCCAGTCGGCCACCCAGGCCACCCTGGACGGCGCGCCGGCGGTGGTGGTGGTGGCCGGCGAGCAGGTCACCGCCTTCCGCGCCGACGGCGGCGCGCCGCGCGGCTTCCCCTTCGGGCTCGGCGCGGACGAGGCGGCCAGTGGCGCCCCGGCGGTGGCCGACATGGACGGCGACGGCCGGCCGGAGGTGGCGGTGGTGACGCTCTCCGGCAAGCTCTTCCTGTGGGCCGACGGGCGGGTCGCCCCGGGGTTCCCGGTCAAGCTGGGCGCGACGGCGCGGACCGGCGCCTCCTTCGCCGACGTGGACGGCGACGGCCGGCCGGAGGTGCTGGCCGGGGACGAGTCGGGGAAGCTGCACGCCTTCAAGAAGAACGGCGAGGAGGCGCGGGGCTGGCCGGTGTCGCTCGGGGCCGCCGTGAGCAGCACCGCCTCGACGAGCCGCTTCGCCGGCACGCGGGTGCTGGCGGTGGGCTGCGCCGACGGCCGGGTGCACGTCCTCGACCTCGCCACCCGCGGCGAGCGGCCGGGGTTCCCCCTCGTCACCGGCTTCGAGGTCACCGGCGCGCCCGCCTTCGCCGATCTCGACGACGACGGGTCGATGGACCTGGTGGTCGGCAGCCAGGACTTCAAGCTCTACGCGGTGGACGGCGAGGGCCGGCCCCTCCCCGGCTTCCCGGTCTCCACCGGGTACCGGATCTACGAGTCGCCCGCCATCGGCGACCTCGACGGCGACGGGCGGCTCGACGTGGTCTTCGCCTCGGCCGACGGCAACCTGTACGCGGTGAACCGGCAGGGCGAGCCGCTCCCCGGCTTCCCGGCCCGCGTGGGCGCGCGCCTGTTCGGCGGGCCGGTGATCGGCGACGTCGATCGCGACGGCCGGCCGGACGTGGTGGTGGTGACCTCCGACGGCCAGGTGGCGGCGCTCTCGGCGGAGGGAAAGCCGCTGGACGGGTTCCCCACCCGGCTCGACGTGGCCGACCTCGGCGCCACGCCGCTGCTCCTCGACCTCGCCCAGGACGGCGGCTTCTCCATCTTCGTGGGCGCCGGGAGCACGCTGCACGCCCTGCGCGCCCCGCGCATGGGCAGCGCGCCCGCGAGCGGCCCCTGGCTGGCCGCCGGGCACGACGCCGCCCGCAGCGGCCACTACGGCCCGAACCCGCCCAGCTTCCGGGCGCTCTCGCTGCAGCCCGAGAAGCCGCGCACCGACGACGTGCTGACCGCGAGCTGGAAGTGGATCTCGCTCGACGCCGGCCCGGGAGACCCGGAGCCCGCGGTCGAGGTGCAGTGGTACCGCAACGGCCAGGTGGTGGAGGATCTCGACGGGCGGCGATCGCTGCCGCCGCGCACCGCCCGGCGCGGCGAGCGCTGGCAGTTCGTGCTCGTGCCGCGCGTCGGCTCGCGCGTGGCCCGCAGCGAGGAGGTCACGGTGGCCGGCACCCCGCCCACCACGCCGGAGTTCGCGCTCGAGCCGAAGCAGCCGTCGCGGGCCGGGCCGGTGAAGGCGGTGCTGGTGAAGCCCTCGACCGACCCCGACGGCGACGCCGTCACCTACCGCTACGAGTGGCTCCTCGACGGCCTGCCCACCTACGTCCAGGGCGACACCTTCCCGCCGGAGAAGCTCAGGAAGGGGCAGCTCCTCTCGCTGCGCGCGGTGGCGGCCGACCGCGCCACCGAGTCGGCCCTGGTCACGGCGGAGGCGCGGGTGGTGGACACGCCGCCCGGGGCGGCGGCGCTGGCGCTCGAGCCGGCGCAGGCCACGCGCCAGGACGTGCTCGTGGCCCGGATCCTCAAGCCGGCCGTGGACGCCGACGGAGACCCGGTCGTCTACCGCTACCGCTGGTCGGTGGACGGCCAGGCCCGCAACCTCCCGCTCTCGGCGGTGCAGTTCCCCGCGCGCGTGGCCCGCAAGCACCAGAAGGTGGCGGTGGAGGTGAGCGCCTTCGACGGCGAGCGCGAGGGCCCGCCGGTCCGGTCCGAGGTGACGCTGGGGAACGCGCCCCCCGAGGCGCCGCCGGCGCAGATCCAGCCCCGGGCGCCGCGGCGGGGCCAGCCGCTCCGGGCGGTGCTCCTGTCCGAGGCCGGCGACCCCGACGGCGACCGGCTCGCCTACCACTACGCCTGGCAGAAGAACGGCCAGCCGCTCGCGCTCCCCGCCGACGCGCGCGAGGTCCCCGCGAGCCAGGTGGCCCGCGGCGACCAGTTCGTGCTCGAGGTCTGGGCGAGCGACGGCGAGATCGACGGGCCGCGCTCCCGCGCCTCGGTGTCGGTCGCCAACACGCCCCCCACGGCGCCGCTCGTGGCGCTCACGCCGGAGCGGCCACGCGCCGGCGATCCGGTCAAGGTCGCCGTCGTGCGCCCGAGCGAGGACGCCGACGGAGACCCGGTGAAGTACGCCATCTCCTGGACCCGCGACGGCGTCCAGGCGGGGGACGGGCGCGACACCCTGCAGCCCGGCGCGTTCCGCAAGCACGAGAGGCTGCGGGTCACCGTGACGCCGAACGACGGGATCGAGGACGGCCCGGCGGCGGCGGCCGAGGTGCTGGTGGAGAACACCCCGCCGGCCGCCCCCGAGGTGGCGCTCGCGCCCGAGCGCCCGTCCGCCGCGACCGGCCTGGCGGTGGTGCTCCAGAAGCCGGCCGCCGACGCCGACGGCGACGCGGTGCAGTACCGCTACCTCTGGACCCGCGACGGCCTGCCGGTGGACGTGAAGGGCGACCGCGTGCCGCCCAACACCGTCCGGCACGGCGAGACCTGGCGGGTGGTGGTGATCCCCTTCGACGGCGAGGAGCCGGGCGCCCGGGCGGCGGCCAGCGTCCGGGTGCGCAACACCGTGCCGGCGACCCCCGCGGTGAGCTTGAGCCCCGCCGCGCCGACCGGCGGGCAGGCCCTGGAGTGCGTGGCCAGGGCGCCGGAGCGCGACGAGGACCAGGAGAAGGTCGAGGTGCGCTACCGCTGGTTCAAGGACGGCCAGCCGGTGGCGGTCGGCGAGAACCTGGCCCGGCTCCCGCCCGGCGTGACCCGCCGGGACGAGCGCTGGCGCTGCGAGGCCTGGGGCTTCGACGGCTTCGACGAGGGGGTGCACGCCTCCGCCGAGGTGGCGGTCCGGAACAGCCCGCCCGCCGCGCCGCAGGTGTCGATCGAGCCGGAGCACCCGCGGACCGGGGACGAGCTGGCCTGCCGGGTGGCGGGCGAGGCGATCGACCCGGACGGCGACGCGGTGAGCTACACCTACGCCTGGTGGCGCAACGAGAGGCCGGAGCTCGCGAGCGCCGACCCCTCCCGCATCCCCGGCTCGCAGGTGAAGAAGGGCGATCGCTGGCGCTGCGCCGTCACCCCGAGCGACGGGACCGCGCAGGGCCAGGCCGGCCACGCCGACCGCAAGGTGGTGAACACGCCGCCCGGGCCCGCGGTGGTGCGCGTCGCCCCCTCCGCGCCGAGGGCGGGCGAGCCGCTCCGCTGCGAGGTGGTGACGAGGTCGTCGGACCAGGACGGAGACCCGGTGCGCTACCGGTTCTCCTGGCTCAAGAACGGGATCGCCCAGTCCTTCGCCGACACCTCGGCGGAGGTGCCGGGGCGGCTCGTGAAGCTGGCCGACCGCTGGCGCTGCGTGGTGACCCCCTTCGACGGGGAGCAGAACGGCCAGCCGGCGAGCAGCGCCGAGGTCTCGGTGGGCGTCGGCGAAGGCGGCCGATC
>JAJXVM010000205.1 GCA_021782135.1 Myxococcales bacterium
GCCCAAGGAGCAGCTGGAGACGGTGAGCAACGAGACCCCGGCGGCGCCGGTGGAGACCGCGCCCGCGACCGCCCCTGCGGTGGAGGCGCCCCCGGCCCCGGAGCCCGAGGTCCCGGTCGTCGCGGCCGCGCCGGAGGCGAAGCCGGCGCCGAGGAAGCCGGCGCGCAAGCCGGCGGCGAAGAAGGCGCCGGCGAAGAAGGCGGCCCGGGCGAAGCCCGCGCCGAAGAAGGCCGCCCGGAAGGCACCGGCGAAGAAGCCGGCCCGCAAGGCGGGGTCGCGCAAGGCGGCCGCGAAGCCGGTTCGGGCGGCGAAGAAGCCGGCGAAGAAGGCCGGGAAGGCTCGGAGGTAGGCGGATGCCGACCCTCTCCTCGCACGTGGAGCGTCTCCTCTCGCTGGCGCTCGACGAGGATCTCGTCCTCGGCGACGTCACCAGCGAGGCGACCATCGACGCCGGCGCGCGAGGGGAGGGCGCGTTCCTCGCCAAATCGGAGCTGGTGGTGGCGGGCACCGCGGTCGCCGCCCGGGTCTTCGAGCGGCTGGGCGCCGAGTGCGCCTTCGAGGTGGAGGACGGCGCGCACCTCACCCGCGGCAAGGTGTTCGGCCGGGCGCGCGGCAGCATGCGCGCGCTGCTGGCGGCGGAGCGGACCGCCCTCAACTTCCTGCAGCGGCTCTCGGGCGTCGCCACCGCCACCCGCACCGCCGTGAACGCGCTCGCGCAGGGCGGCGGGAAGACCCGCCTGCTCGACACCCGCAAGACGACGCCCGGCTGGCGGCGGCTGGAGAAGGAGGCGGTGCGCGCCGGCGGCGGCGTGAACCACCGGTTCGCGCTCGGCGACGGGATCCTCATCAAGGACAACCACCTCGCGGCCTGCGGCGGGGTGACCGAGGCGGTCCGGCGGGCGCGGGCCCGGGGCAACGCCCTCCTCAAGGTCGAGGTGGAGGTCGAGGACCTCGCCGGGCTGGAGGAGGCCATCCGGGCCGGAGCCGACATCGTGCTCCTCGACAACATGGACGACGCCGCCCTCCGCGAGGCGGTGCGACGGGCGGCGGGCCGGGTGCTGCTCGAGGCGAGCGGCAACATGACCCTGGAGCGCCTGCCCCGGGTGGCCGCCACCGAAGTGGACTTCGTCTCCATGGGCGCGCTCACCCACAGCGCGCCCGCCGTGGACATCTCCTTCGAGGTGTGACCGTGGACAAGTCCGCCCAGGCCTGCAGCGAGGAGCTGGTCCTCTCCTTCCTGGCCGAGGCGGGCGACGCCTTCGTCTCCGGCGAGGCCATGAGCGAGAAGCTCGGGCTCTCGCGGGCGGCGGTCTGGAAGCACGTGGAGAGCCTGCGCGCGCGCGGCTACCGGGTCGACGCCGTGGCCGCCCGGGGGTACCGGCTGGTCGCCATCCCCGACCGGCTCTCGCCGCTCGAGATCGGGCCGCTGCTCAACACGCACGACCTCGGCCAGACGCTCCACTACTTCGAGGAGGTCGGCTCGACGAGCGACGTCGCGAAGCAGCTCGCCGAGGAGGGCGCCGACCACGGCGAGGTGGTCGTCGCCGAGGCGCAGACCGCCGGCCGCGGCCGGCGCGGCCGCGGCTGGTTCTCCGCGCCCGGCAAGAACCTCGCCTTCTCGGTGGTGCTGCGCCCCGAGCTGCCGCCGCAGCGGGCCGCCGAGCTCACCCTGGTCGCCTCGGTCGCGCTCTGCGACGCGGTGCGGGACGCCGGGGTGGCGGCCGGGATCAAGTGGCCCAACGACCTGCTCCACGAGGGGCGCAAGCTCGCCGGGATCCTCACCGAGATGGAGGCCGAGGCCGACCGCGTGCACTGGGTGGTGCTGGGTGTGGGCGTGAACGTGAACGTGCGCGAGGCGGAGCTCCCCGAGGAGCTCCGGCCCATCGCCACCAGCCTGGCCGAGGCGCGCGGCGAGCCGGTGCCGCGCGCGCTCTTCGCGGCCGCCTGCCTCTCCCGGCTGGAGCAGTGGCTCGACCGGCACGCCGAGGAGGGGTTCGGGCCGGTGCGCGCCGCCTGGCGCGAGCGGTCCGACACCCTCGGGCGGGAGGTCGCGGTCGAGGTGGGGGACCGCAGCCTGACCGGCCGCGCCGAGGACATCGACGAGTCGGGCGCGCTCCTGGTGCGGACGGAGGGGCGGCTGGAGCGGGTCCTCTCGGGCGACGTCCGGCTCCTGCGAGCGCGTTGACCGCGCCCCTGGGGCGCGGCTACCCTGCTTGCCGTGCTCCTGGTGATCGACGTCGGCAACACCAACACCGTGCTGGGCGCGTTCGAGGGGACGGCCCTGGTCCGGCACTGGCGGGTCGAGACCCACCACGGGCGCACCTCCGACGAGTACGGCATCCTCCTGAGGCAGCTCTTCGCCCACGCCGGGCTGGACGCCGGGCGCGTGGAGGCGATCGCCGTCTCCTCGGTGGTCCCGCCGCTCGGGTTCACGCTGGAGCGGGTGGCGCGGGACTACTTCGGCGTGGAGCCGCTCTTCGTCGGCCCGGGCGTGAAGACCGGGATGCCCATCCTCTACGACAATCCGCGCGAGGTCGGGGCCGATCGCATCGTGAACGCGGTGGCCGCCTACGAGCGCTGGCGCACCGGGCTCATCGTGGTGGACTTCGGGACCGCCACCACCTTCGACGCGGTGTCGCCGCGGGGGGAGTACCTGGGCGGCGCCATCTGCCCCGGCATCTCGATCTCGATGGAGGCGCTCTTCCGACACGCCTCCAAGCTGCCGCGGGTGGAGTTCATTCGCCCGGCGAGCGTGGTCGGCAAGAACACCGTCGCCTCGATGCAGAGCGGCCTGGTGTACGGCTACGTCGGGCTGGTGGACGGGATCTGCGAGCGGATGCAGGCCGAGCTGGGCTTCCCGACCCGGATCGTGGCCACCGGCGGCCTGGCCGGCCTGGTGGCCGGGGTCTCCCGCGCCATCCGCGAGGTGGCCGAGCACCTCACCCTGGACGGACTACGCATCATCCACGAGCGGAACCGATGACCAACGAGGAAGAGAACGGGAGCGCCGAGGCACCGGCGGTTCTGGGCCCGCCGCTCGACGCGCTGGAGGAGGGGATGCGCCGCTTCTTCGGCCGCGATCTCGAGGGCGCCCACTCGGCGTTCGAGCGCGCCTGGCGGCGCGCCGGCAGCGAGCCGCGGGTGATGAGCTGGTACGGCGTCACCCTGGTGATGGTCGAGCGCAACTCCAACCTGGGCGTCTCCTACTGCGACCAGGCGCTCCGGGCCGCCGGCCCCGACGTGGAGCTCTACCTCAACCAGGCCCGGGCCCACCTCGCGCTCGGCCAGCGCGAGCGGGCGGTGCGGGCCCTGCACCGCGGCCTGGAGCAGTTCCCCGGCCACCCGGTGCTGCTGGCCGCCAAGGACCTCATGGGCTGGCGGCGCCGGCCGGTCATCCCCTTCCTGGCGCGCGGGAACCCGATCAACCGCTGGCTCGGGAAGCTGCGCTACCGCTGGGCGAAGCGCTCGCTGCCGCCGATCGAGCTCTCGCCGGTGACGCTCGGCCAGCTGCCCGAGCGGGCCGGGGAGCACCCGTGAGCTGCCCGCTGCCGCTCGAGGCGCTCCCGAAGCCGCTGCACAAGCACGTCGACCCGAAGGCGCCGGCCCCGCTGCGGATGATGGGCGCGAAGGGGCTCGTGCCGGCCGTCTCCGCCCCCGACCTGGCGGTGATGCTCTACTTCCTCTCCTTCGACGAGGACGGCGGGGTGCGGGAGGCGGCCGAGCGGACCGCGGCCGGGCTGCCGGACCGGATCTTCGGGGTGGCGCTCCGGGCCGAAGGGCTGCCCGCCCCGGTGCTCGACTGGATGTCGCTGCGGCTCGGCGCGAACGAGACCGCCCTCGAGCTGGTGCTGCTCAACCCGGCCACCTCGGACGAGACGGTGGCGCGGCTGGCGGCCACGGTCTCCCAGAAGCTCACCGAGCTCGTGCGGCAGAACGAGCTCCGGCTGCTGCGCCACGACGAGATCATCCGCCAGCTCTGCCGCAACCCCAACGCGCTCGTCTCCACCCTCGACGGCGCCTGCGACTTCTGCGTCCGCAACGGGCTCACGCTGCTCGACGTGCCGCAGCTGATCGCGGCTCACCGCCGCGTCCACGGCGCCGACCCGGCCGCCGCCGGCGCGGAGGACACCGCCGCCGGGCTGCTCGGGGAGTTCGGTCACGTGCTCGCGGCCGAGGAGCCGCCCGCCGCCTCGCGCGCGCCGGCCCGGCCGGAAGATCCCGCCGCCGCGCTGGAGAAGCTCAACGTCACCCAGCGCATCCTCCGGATGTCGGTGAGCCAGAAGATCAAGCTGGCCACGCTCGGGAACAAGGAGGCGCGCACCATCCTCCTGCGCGACTCGAACAAGCTGGTGTGCATGGCCGCCGCCACCAGCCCGCGCATCACCGACCTCGAGATCCTGGGGCTCGCCAACTCGCGCACGGTCAACGCGGACGTGCTGCGCTACGTCTACAACAACCGCGAGTTCCTGCGGACCTACCCCATCAAGCTCGCGCTGGTGAAGAACCCCAAGGTGCCGCTCCCGACCGCGCTCAAGATGCTCTTCACGCTCCAGGAGAAGGACATCAAGGAGCTCTCGCGCGACCGCAACGTCCCGCAGACCATCCAGTCGCAGGCCAAGGCGTTCCTCATGAAGAAGGAGCAGGCCGCCCGCAGCTCGATGGACGGAAAGCACTAGATGGGCGAGCGAGGAGAGGGGCTCGCCGGCCCGGGCGGCGCCGGATCCGTCCCCGGCGCGGCGCCGCCGCCGAGGGCGCCGCCGGTGCGCATGCACAAGGCGATCTGGCTCTCGGCCGCCACCATGGCGAGCCGGGTGCTCGGCCTGGCGCGGGATCAGCTCTTCGCCGCGCTGGTGGGCGCCAACGCGTACTCCGACGCCTTCGTCACCGCCTTCCGCATCCCCAACCTGCTGCGGGACCTCTTCGCGGAGGGGGCGCTCTCCTCGGCCTTCGTCCCCACCTTCGCCGAGACCCGGGCCCGCGACGGCGAGGCCGAGGGGTGGCGGCTCGGCAACATCGTGGTCGCGCTGGTGCTCCTGGTGGTGGGCGCCCTGGCGCTCGTCGGGATGCTCTTCTCGCGCCAGATCGTGGGCTTCATGGCCCCGGGCTACGCGCCGGACCAGGCCGCGCTGGCGGCGAAGCTGGCCCGCGTCATGATGCCCTACCTGCTGCTGGTCTCGCTGGCGGCGGTGTCGATGGGCATGCTCAACGCCCAGAGCCGCTTCACCGCCCCGGCCCTCGCGCCGGCGCTCTTCAACACCGGCTCCATCGCGGTGGGGCTCGGGCTGTGGGCCGCCGGCGCCTCGCCGGAGAAGGCGGTGGTGGGCTGGAGCCTCGGCACGCTCCTCGGCGGCCTGCTGCAGTTCCTGGCGCAGGCGCCGTCGCTCCGGGCGGCCGGCTTCCGGCTGAGGCCGCGGATCGGCCGCGCCGAGCTCGCCCACCCGGGCGTGAGGCGCATCGGGCGGCTCATGGGCGCGGCGCTGGTCGGGCTCTCGGCGACCCAGGTGAACATCATCGTCAACACCATCTTCGCCTCCCACCAGGAGCGGGCGGTCACCTGGCTCAACTTCGCCTTCCGGCTGATGCAGCTGCCGCTCGGGGTGTTCGGGGTGGCCATCGCCACCGTCGCCACCGCCGGGCTGGCGCAGCGCGCCGCCGAGCGCGACATGGCCGGCGTGCGCGAGACCCTCGGGTCGGCCATGCGGCTGGTGGCGTTCCTGAACGTGCCCTCGGCGGTGGGGCTGATGGTCCTCGCCCGCCCCATCATCTCGCTCATCTACGAGCACGGGCGCTTCGCCCGGGCCGACGCGGTCGGGACCTCGGAGGCGCTCGTCTTCTACGCCCTCGGGCTCTACGCCTACTCGGCGGTGAAGGTCTTCGCGCCGGCGTTCTACGCCCTCGACGAGCCGCGCATCCCGGTGCTCGGGAGCGTCCTCGGGATGTCCTCGAACGTGGCGCTCAACCTGGCGCTCTTCCCGGTGCTCGGCTTCCGGGGCGTGGCGCTCGGGACCTCGCTCTCGGCCACGGTGAACTTCGCCGTGCTGGCGATCGCCTGGCGGGTCCGCCACGGCCGGCTCGGCGGCGCCGGGGTGTACCGGCAGCTGCTGCGGGTCATGGGCGCGACCGCCGCCCTGGGCGCCGCCGCCTGGGCGGCGGAGCGGGGGCTCGGGCGGCACCTCGCCGGGCACGGGCTCGGCCGGCAGCTCGCGCTGGCGCTCATCCCCATCGCCGCCGGCCTCGCGGCCTACCTCGAAGCGGCCCGGCTGCTCG
>JAJXVM010000206.1 GCA_021782135.1 Myxococcales bacterium
GGACGGCGGGCGCGCTCGGCGCCGGCTGGCCGTGGCTGCCGCTTGCCCAGAGGTCTGCTCCACCGGCCGGCTCGGCGCGCCCGAGCGGAAAGCCTAAGTGCGCGCCGTGCCTTACCGATCATGCCTGCTGACGACCTCCGGGCGCGGGCGCCGCGTCCGTTTCCCGTCTAGAATACCGTCTCATGACGGAGCCCAAGGCACCCGGCGGCGGCTCGGTGGTGGCGCCCCGGGCGAAGACCGGCAGGCAGCGGGCGCAGCCCCCGCTCTTCAAGGTTTTGTTGCACAACGACGACTACACCACCATGGAGTTCGTGGTGACGGTGCTGGAGGAGGTCTTCCACCACGACCCCGAGCAGGCGGCCCGCATCATGCTGCACGTCCACCAGCGCGGGGTGGGCGTGGCGGGCACCTACCCGCTCGAGATCGCCGAGATGAAGGTGGCGAAGGTCACGTCGCTCGCGCAGGCGGCGGAGTTCCCCCTCCTCTGCACGGTGGAGCCGGAGTAACGATGGTCACGGTCACGAAGGAGCTACAGCTCACGCTGCAGGCGGCGGTCGCGGAGGCGCGGAACCGACGCCACGAGTACGTCACGCTGGAGCACCTGCTCCACGCCATGACCCGCGACCGGGTGGCGTCCGAGATCCTGCTCGCGTGCGGAGCCGACATCGCCCAGCTCGAGAAGGACCTCGAGGACTACCTGGGCCGCACCCTCGAGGCCCTGCCGGGCGACGGCCGCCAGGATCCCGAGCAGACCGCCGCCTTCCAGCGGGTGCTGCAGCGCGCCGCCTGGCACGTCCAGGGGAGCGGCCGGACGGAGCTCAACGCCGGCGACGTGCTGGTGGCGGTCACCCGCGAGCGGGGCTCGCACGCCGTCTACCTGCTCGAGAAGCAGGGCGTGCGGCGGCTCGACATCCTCTCCTACATCTCGCACGGCATCTCGAAGGAGGGCGCCGGCGGCGGCGGCGAGGAGGAGCCGGAGGGGGGCGACGGCGAGGAGGCGCCCCGCCCGGTGAAGGACCCCTTCCGGACCTTCACCGTCAACCTGGTGGAGCGCGCGGCCAAGGGGCTCATCGACCCGCTCATCGGCCGGCGCGAGGAGATCGTGCGCACGGTCCAGGTGCTGTGCCGGCGGCGCAAGAACAACCCGGTGCTGGTGGGCGAGCCGGGCGTCGGCAAGACGGCCATCGTCGAGGGGCTGGCGCTCGCCATCCACGAGAAGCGGGTCCCGTCGGTGCTCGAGAAGGCGGCCATCTACTCGCTCGACATGGGCGCGCTCCTGGCCGGCACCAAGTTCCGGGGCGAGTTCGAGCAGCGGCTCAAGGGGGTCATCGCCGGCGTGAAGAAGACGCCGAACGCCATCCTCTTCATCGACGAGATCCACACCATCGTCGGCGCGGGCGCCACCACCGGCAGCTCCATGGACGCCTCGAACCTGCTCAAGCCGGGGCTCGCCTCGGGCGAGCTGCGCTGCATCGGCTCCACCACCTTCCACGACTACAAGCAGACCTTCGAGCGCGACCACGCGCTGGCCCGGCGCTTCCAGAAGATCGAGGTGCAGGAGCCCTCGGTGGAGGACACGGTCCGGATCCTGAAGGGCCTGAAGAAGGTGTACGAGGAGCACCACGGCGTCACCTTCACCCCGCGCGCGCTCCGCGCGGCCGCGGAGCTCTCCGCCAAGCACATCAACGACCGCAAGCTGCCGGACAAGGCCATCGACGTGCTCGACGAGGCGGGCGCCTACGACCGGCTGCGCCCCGACGAGAAGCGGCACAAGGTCATCAAGGCGCGCGACATCGAGCGGGTGGTCTCGAAGATCGCGCGCGTGCCGGCGCGGACCGTCTCGGCCTCGGATCAGGAGGCGCTGCGCCGGCTCGAGCCGGAGCTCAAGAAGGTGCTCTTCGGCCAGGACAAGGCCATCGAGGCGATGGCGAGCGCCATCAAGCTCAACCGCTCCGGCCTGGGCAGCCCGGAGAAGCCCATCGGCAGCTTCCTCTTCTCCGGCCCCACCGGCGTGGGCAAGACCGAGCTCGCGAAGCAGCTGGCGCGGGTGATGGGGGTGGAGTTCCTGCGCTTCGACATGACCGAGTACCAGGAGAAGCACACCGTCTCCCGGCTCATCGGCGCGCCGCCCGGCTACGTCGGCTTCGACCAGGGCGGGCTCCTCACCGACGCCATCCGCAAGACGCCCTACGCGGTGCTGGTGATGGACGAGATCGAGAAGGCCCACCCGGACATCTACAACATCCTGCTCCAGGTGATGGACCACGCCACCCTCACCGACAACAACGGGCGCAAGGCCGACTTCCGCCACATCGTCCTCATCATGACCACCAACGCCGGGGCCCACGAGCTGGCGGCGCGCCAGCTCGGGTTCGGCGCCGACGCCGCGGCGCCCGGCAACGCGCGCAAGGCCATCGAGCGCACCTTCAGCCCCGAGTTCCGCAACCGGCTCGACGCCTGGATCGCCTTCGACTCCCTGCCGCGGCCGGTCATCGAGCGGGTGGTGGACAAGCTGGTGAAGGAGCTGGCCGACCAGCTGGCCGAGAAGAAGGTGGCGCTCGAGCTCACGCCCGAGGGGCGCAACTGGCTCGCCGACCACGGCTTCGACAAGCTCATGGGGGCCCGCCCCATGGCGCGGCTCATCCAGAACGAGGTGAAGAAGCCGCTCGCGGAGAAGGTGCTCTTCGGCGAGCTGGCCCACGGCGGCAAGGCGAAGGTGAGCGCCCGCGACGGCGCCCTGGTCCTCGAGGTCGAGGGCGCCCCGGCCGGCCAGGCCTGACGGGCCGCTCCCCGGCGGGCCACCTGGTCTAGACTGCGCCCATGCTCGTGCCGGTCCTCGCCGCCTACCTCGCCGCCCGGGCGGTGCTCGGCTTCCTCGGGGCCGTCACCGTCGTCGGCAGCCTCGTCTCGACCTGGGTCTTCGTGCGGGACGGGCTGGTGCGGCGCCACCTGCGCACCCCCACCGCCGAGTTCCGCGGCGCGGCGGCGGTCGGGGCCTCGCTGGCGGCGCTGTTCTTCTGCCTGGTGTTCGACTGGCTGGGGCTGAAGCTGATGGTGCTCGCCTGGGTCTACGGGCGCTGACCGCCGGCTCGCGCCCCCCCTAGAAGCGCTTGAACTCGTGGTCGCCGGCGGCGAGCTGCGCGCTCCCGAACCGCGCGCGCGGCGGTAGGGCCCGCGGCGGGCGCGCCTCCCCGCTCGCGGCGGCGGGCAAGGGCGCTGGCTGGTTCGCCGCGAGCGGCGCCGGCGCCGACGCGCGGCGGGCCTCGGCGACCTCGTCGGCCGCCGCCCCGTCGCCGGCCACCCGGAAGAACCCGACCAGCTGCTGCAGGGACTCGGCCTGCGACGCCATCTCCTCGGCGGTGGAGGCGAGCTCCTCGGCGGCCGAGGCGTTGCGCTGGGTCACCTGATCCACGAGCCCCATGGCCTTGTTGATCTGGGCCACGCCGGTCGACTGCTCGCGCGACGCCGCCGCCACGTCCTGCACCAGCTCGGCGGTCTTCTGGATGGCGGGGACGAGGTCCACCAGCAGCGCCCCCGAGCGCTCCGCCACCTCGACGCTGGTGCCGGCCACCGCGCCGATCTCCTTGGCCGCCTTCTGGCTGCGCTCGGCGAGCTTGCGCACCTCCGCCGCCACCACCGCGAAGCCCTTGCCGTGCTCGCCGGCCCGCGCCGCCTCGATGGCCGCGTTGAGCGCGAGGAGGTTGGTCTGGTACGCGATCTCCTCGATGATCGAGATGCGCTCGGTGATGGACCGCATGGCGTCGAGCGCCTCCTTCCCGGCGCGGCCGCTCTCCTGCGCGTCGCGCGCGCCCTGGAGCGCCATCTGCTCGGTCTGGCGGCTGTTCTCGGCGTTCTGGGTGATCGAGGCGCTCATCTCCTCCAGGCTCGAGGTGGTCTCCTCGACCGAGGCCGCCTGCTCCCCGGTGCCCTGCGAGAGGGCCTGGGAGGTGGCGGAGACCTGGCCGGCGGCGCCGGAGAGCGCCTCGGCCCCGCTGCGCACCTCGCCGATGATCCGCGCCAGCCGGTGGGCCATCTCGCGCATCGCCGCCTGGAGCTTGCCGACCTCGTCCCGGCTGCTCACCTCGACGCGCTCGCGGAGGTCGCCGGCGGCGATCCGCTCCGCGATCCGCACCGCCTCGAGCACCGGCCGGGTGATGCCGCGGGTGATGTAGAAGGCGATCGCCAGGGTCGCGAGCGCCACCAGGCAGACCAGGAACGCGCAGGCCCAGAGGGAGGACTCGTAGACGCGGCGCCCGTTCGCGGCCGCCCCGTCGATGAGCCGTCCCTCGTAGCCGGCGAAGTCCTGCCAGCTGCCCCGCAGCGCGGCGAGGCGCGGCGCC
This sequence comes from Myxococcales bacterium, assembly GCA_021782135.1. Taxonomy (GTDB): domain Bacteria; phylum Myxococcota; class Myxococcia; order Myxococcales; family Anaeromyxobacteraceae; genus Anaeromyxobacter_B. The sequence goes on from JAJXVM010000206.1 coordinate 4,341, forward strand.
ACGTCGTGGGTCATCTTCTCCTGGGCCGCCTCGCGCTTGCCCTCCTTGAGGAGCGCCACCGCCTGCGCGTAGGCGTCGCGGTAGCCGGCCCGCGCCTCGAGCACCTTCCGGAACTCCTGCCGCTCGCCCTCGCCGCCCAGCGCCGCCTCGAGCCGGTCCATGCCGGCGGTGATGGCGCGCAGGTTCTCCGCGATCTCGCCGTCGAGCTGCCGCCGCTGCCCCTCGTCCGGGGTGGCGAAGAGCTCGAACATCTGCAGCATCGTCTCGTGCGAGCGGCTCAGGGTGTCCTCCGCCAGCTTGAGCTTGGCCCAGCGGTCGCCGGAGACCTCGTCGAGCGACTCGTGCAGCTGGCGCAGCCGGGAGAGCTGGAACCAGCTCACCGCGATCAGCACCGCCACGAGGAACCCGAAGACGAGCGCGAGCCGCGCCCCGATCTTGATGTCGTTCATGGTGTCATCTCCTGGAGGCCGGCGCGCGGCCGGGGCGGGGCGCGTGGACGTAGACGGTGGGGATGACGGCGCGCACCGGGTGCGCCGTCCCCGTGAGGCTCTCGGCGTGGCCGAGGAAGAGGTGGCCGTCGGGCTCGAGGTGGCGCAGGAACTGCCCGACCACCCGCTCCTTCCCGGGCGGATCGAAGTAGATGAGGACGTTGCGGCAGAAGACGAGGTCGAAGCGCCCCAGCGCCGGCCAGGCGGCGTCGTTCAGGTTGAGCCGCGCGAACCGCACCAGCTCCCGGGCCCCGGGCGCCACCCGCACGTGGTCCGGCTCCCCGGCCGGCTCCGTCCAGGCCTCGAGGAGCCAGGCCGGGATCCGCTCCGCGCGCTCGGCCGCGTAGACGCCGGCGCGGGCCCGCTCGAGCGCGCGGGTGGAGAGGTCGGTGGCCAGGATCTCGATCTTCCAGCCGGTCGCCGGCGGGAACGCGCCGAGGAGCGCCATGGCGAGGCTGTAGGGCTCCTCGCCGGTGGAGCACCCGGCGCTCCAGACGCGGGCGCGCCGGGCGCGGCGCCCCTGGTCGGCGTCGGCGCGCCACCTCGGGAAGATGCGCTCCTGGAGCAGCTCGAAGTGGCGCGGCTCCCGGAAGAACTGGGTCTCGTTGGTGGTGATGCAGTCGAGCATGTGGACCAGCTCGGCCGTATCGGTCTGCACGCGCTCCAGGTACGCGGTCCAGCTCGAGAGCGAGAGCTCGCGCAGGCGGCGGGCCAGGCGCCCCATCAGCAGCGCCTTCTTGGCCGGGGCGAGCCAGATGCCCGCCACGCGGTGGATGAGGGCCTGGAACCGCGCGAACTCCCGGTCGGCGATGACGCGCGAGTCCGCCACCCGCTCGGCGGAGTGGCACGAGGTGGGCTGCCGGAGGGAGGCGGGGCTGGCGTGGTCGGGCATCGGGGCTCCTCGCTCAGAGACTGCGCACCCACGCCGACCCGTCGTCGGAGTGGAAGATCACCTTGCGCCCCCGCGTACCCCCCACGTCGCGGCTGGCCACCGGGATGGCCTCCGCCGCCAGCGTCCGCAGCGCCAGCTGCACGTTCTCGTCCCCCAGCGCCCGCGCGCTGCCCCGGAACGCCTCGATCACGCACGCCCCCCCGAAGACCTTCGCCTGCAGCCGATCCCGGCGGGCGCCCCGCTCCAGCACCGCCCGCAGCAGCTCGACCAGCGCCACGTTGCCGAAGCGCGGCGACCACTCGCGCTGCACCGGGATGGGGAGCAGGTAGTGGTTCATCCCCCCCACGCCGGCCTCGGGGTCGAACAGGCAGACCGCCACGCACGAGCCCACGATGGTGGTGATGGCGGCCGGCTCCGCCGAGGCCACCACCTGGCCCGCCTGCAGGTAGATCTGCGTCCGGCCGCCGGGCGACGGCGGCTGCGACGAGGCCGCGGCGGGCTGCCTCGGCGGCCCGT